>QMTT01000178.1 GCA_003663565.1 Thermoplasmata archaeon | reverse complement strand
TGACTTCACCTGGTTCTCGCCGCGCTCAAGCTTGTTGATGATGGCGTTGAGAACTGCCTCGGCGTTCTCAGCGAGCTTCTCGTCGTCCATGTCCTCGGTGCCAATCCTGGCATGGACTACCGGGTTGTTCTTGAGCTGTATCCTGACGGTCCTCTTGAGCCTCTCAACTATCGGCTCAAGGTTAGTCATGGTCGGCGGAACGACCTGTGGCATCTTGTTCCTCGGACCGAGGTACCTACCGAGGTACTTACCTATCTTGGGCATCAGCGGAGCTGCGGCAATGAAGAAGTCGTAGCGCTTCGCCAGCTTCCTCGCTTCCCTCGGGCTCTTCGCTATCTCCTCAAGCTGTTCTCCACTAATCACATCAAGCCCGAGCTTTTTAGCCGCCTCAGCCACAGCACCATCAGCGATGACCGCGATTTTTGGCTCCTTCCCACGACCGTGGGGCAGCACAACCTCAAGCTTAAACCTGTTCTCCGGCTTGCGGAGGTCTATATCCTTGAGGTTGACTGCCATCTCGACGGTCTGTGTGAAGTTGCGCGGCTTAGCCCGGGCCTTCGCCTCCTTCACCGCTTCCACGAGTTTCTGCCTGTCGAAGGCCATTTACAGCCCTCCCTTTCTTTTTTGATTTGAACCGAAAAAGCCAAAGATGCCTAAAAGGAGGGATTTTTAAAGTTTTCCCTCACTCCTCGGCTTTCTCAAAAATCTCGTCGTAAAGGCCTTCGTCGATCTCCCTCTGGACTTCCCTCGGATCCTTCCCTTCAACGGTGACACCCATGCTGAGCGCAGTGCCAATGACCTCCTTGGCCGCAGCCTTGAGTGTTGGCGCGAGCATCTGGTCGATCTTCATCTTGGCTATCTTAATGACCTGATCCATGGTGAGGTTCCCGACCGGAGTGTGGCCTGCTTCGCTTGAGCCCTTCGGAATTCCAAGCTCCTTCTTGATGAGCTGGCTGGTCGGCGGGATACCAACTTCGATCCTGAAGGTCTTCTTTTTGGGGTCCTCAACGATGATCTTAACGGGAACCTGCATTCCCTCGAATTCCTTGGTGGCCTTGTTTATCTCGTCAACGACCTGCTTAACGTTCAGTCCGAGTGGACCGATTGCCGGACCGAGCGGGGGTCCGGGTGAAGCCTTTCCTCCCTCAACGAGGACTTCAACGACCTGTGGCATCGTTCTCACCTCTCAATCCGTAAACCGTTCACTCCTTTTGGTGCTTGCTTATAAGTCTAACGTATTCTCCCCTGACCGTCACGGGGATTGGAACTATGGCACCGATGAGCTCAACGACGATCTCATCCTTGCTCTCATCGACCCTAACAACCTTGGCCTTCTCACCCTTGAACGGGCCGGAGATGAGCTCAACTATGTCTCCCGGCTCGAAGCCGCTCACGGCCGGCTTCTCCTCAAGGAAGTGCTCTATCTCCTCGAACTTCACTACCCCCGGCAGCGTCCCCTTGGCGTGTCTGATGCCCTTTATTGCCTCATCCACCACACTCTTGCTTGGGGCTTCGACAAAGATGTAGCCCTTTACCTTGCTCGGGGCGAGTATTGCATAAACTGGGAGGTTGTATGTTTTAACCTTACTGTAGATGAGCTTCGCGGTGGTTTCCTCCTGACCGACGGTGACCCTCACTGTGAATATCTTGCCATCGCTCATGGAAACCACCATCAGAGGCCTGTGCCCGTTATTAGGTAGCTGATTACTGTTATGAGCAGCCCAATTGTTCCGATTACTATCATTCCCAGTCCGGTTATCTTAGCCGCGAGCTTGTACTCCTTCCAGCTCGGTTTTTTAGTTACGAGGAGGACCCTTCTCGACTCTGAAAGGAAGTTCCTGACCTTTTCACCGTAGTTTCCGCTCATGATGAACACCCCTACTCCGCTTGCTTAAGGCGAGATTAAAAGCAAATAAAAAGGTAACGGTTTCAGAACTCCTCAAGGTCAAGCCTTACTACGCGCCGCTCTTCCTCACCGTAGGGAGATGTCTCTTCCTCGGTAACGGCATAGGGCGAGCTAACACCGGTGACAACGAGGAGGATCCTTATCATTTTATCGAGTTCTTCGTCGAGCTGGATACCCCAGATTACCTGAGCCTCTGGGTCGAGCTTGCTCGTAACGAGCTCAATGATCTGCTGGGCCTCCTCAAGCTTGACGTCGCTTCCGCTGATGCTTATAAGGGCACCCTTGGCACCGCTGATGTCAACGTCGAGGAGCGGGCTGTTGAGGGCCTGCTGGGCGGCCTCTAGGGCACGCTTCTCGCTGTCGCTCTCGCCGATACCGATCATGGCGACACCGCCGTCCTTCATGACCGCGCGGACGTCGTTGAAGTCGAGGTTGACGAGACCGGGCTTGGTGATGAGCTCGGTGATGCCCTTGACGGCTTGGACAAGTATCTCGTCGGCGACCTTGAAGGCCATGTGGATCGGGAGGTTTGGGGCAACCTCCATGAGCTTGTCGTTCGGGATAACTATGACCGTGTCACTGGCTTTCCTGAGCCTCTCAAGACCGTATTCAGCGTTCTTGATGCGTCTTATACCCTCTACTGTGAACGGGAGAGTTACAACCGAGACCGTTAGGGCACCCATCTTCTTTGCCATCTCCGCGATAATGGGGGCAGCACCGGTACCGGTACCACCACCGAGACCGCAGGTGACGAAGACCATGTCGGCTCCTTCAATGGCCTCTCTGATATCTCTCTCGCTCTCCTTGGCGGCCTCTTCTCCGATTTTGGGGTTGTTTCCAGCGCCAAGACCGCGGGTAAGCTCCTTTCCTATGAGTATCTTCTTGTGGGCCCTGATCTTGAGAAGATCCTGTGCATCGGTATTAACGGCTATTATCTTGGCCCCCTGAATACCAACCTGCATCATCCTGTTAATAGTGTTACAGCCAGCGCCGCCGACACCAACAACGTAAATCTTCGCCTGAATCTGCTCGAGAAGTTTCTTGAGCTCCTCATCAATGTCACTCTGAACCTCAACCTGAGGCTCAGTCTTTGGCTGGACGGGAGCGGCAGTTTTATCAATGGCATCCTCAATCAGTTTCAACATCTTCCGACCCTCCGGGTGTAATTTAACGTCTGCAAGTAAATGCAGGCTGCAAGTATATAAACTTAGCTACACCGATAGCCAAATGCTGGGTTATATTGACCTTGAAGTCTTTAAACCTTTCGTCATTTCAGTCCCGGATAAACTCAAGACCAAGTTTCTCGGCCAGAGCCCTTGCGGTCTTTCTCATCTCCCCCTTAGTGCCCTTCCAGTCCACATATATTGCTTCAACTCCTCCCCACGTTCGCTCAATCGCTTGTATCAGCGTGTCCTCCTCAACGGGCTGCGCGTACTTGGGGAGTATGTGTCCGAACGCCAGCTCACTCTCAAGCGCGCGCTTTGTCTGTTTGGGTGCGTAGTGTCCTCCTCCAATTCCAAG
>QMTT01000177.1 GCA_003663565.1 Thermoplasmata archaeon | reverse complement strand
TGTAACTGGTGTGGCATATATGCTTGGCGCGTACCTCGCTGCTAACCATGGTGCCAAACCTGAGTGATCAAGATGTGCGTGAGTTATGAACACACTGTTAACAGATGGTGCTTCTATGGGGTATTCTGGTGGATTTGATGGTTTCATACCGTAATCGAATATAGCCACTGGCACTCCTTCTTTCAGCATTAACATACCTACTCTTCCAACTTCCTTTGCTCCTCCTAAGAACATTATCTCGTACATCCTTCCTTACACCCTTATTCATGAAATATTTAACATGATGAACTGTTGATGTGTGACCACAGTTTTTATGATCATGATGCCACAGAGAGAAAGTCCTCAGGGGTATATATTTCCATCGTGAGGAATACCAACTAGGGTACAAGTCTTTTAACCATAAGCCAACCATCTTCCCCATCATAATATTTGTATAATTTTCTCACCTTTCTAAATCCAAGTTTTTCATAAAGTTTAATGGCTGTCTCGTTTTTTTCATGAACTTCTAGAGTGACCTCTTTTACGCAATACTTAACAAGAAATCTCCTTAATATTTCCTTCATTAGAGCCTTACCCACACCTCTTCCTCTGTAGTCTTTTTTTACAAATAATACGAGAATTCTCCCAGATTCTTCAGTGGAAAGACTTCCTATAACAAAGCCTACTAGCTTTCCATCCTCTTCTGCAATGAGCATAAGATCTGGATAGTTTTCATATAGGAGTACGTAAAGCTCCTCATTGTGATATATTCCTTCCTCAGCAAGCATTGAAAGCATTTCCATGAGGTCATTATCACGCGCTTCTCTGATCTTAATACCTTTACTCTTCATCCATTTCACTCCTCAGGTACCATCCTATATCGATGACATTTTCGACGCTCACTACTCTAAGGTTTTTCACTTTTGCCCTCCCAAAGCCTAAAAACTCACCATTCTCGCTAAGCACTAGGACAACATCGTTATCCTCTATGTCCTCATCCCAGTCCTCTATATCAGGCCCTTCGAGACCTTCACCATATATGAACTTTATACTTCCCTCTCTATCTAAGAAAACTCTTTTTTTCGTGGCATACTTGGAAATAAGATACCCACCTGCCAATGATATCATGAACACGTTCCCTTTTAGTTCTCCAAATGTTATACCAACAGCATAAGGTTTAAAGATCTCTATAAGGCTAGAAAGATCTCTCTTCACTAAGAAAACCTCTCTACGAGTTATCTCAAGGATATAGAGATCATATCCTTTAAGAACATTCTCTGGAACGCTCTCCCCAAAGTATTCAAGCTTTGAAATTATAATCTCCCCTTCTTTTTTTGTAGGCCTTCTCCAAATCCTATCAATCTTCTGACTTCTTGAGGACTGCATAAAAAGCACCCAGTGTTCTCTGCCTATGCGTGTATGTCCTCCAAACACCCTTTAACTTATATCCCTCAGAGGGCTTAAACCCATCTATAGTCCAGTCATCTATCAGCTCCATTCCGAGCTCCTCTATGGCATACTTCACATTTCCCTCGTTTTCTTCTGGAGCATAAGTACACGTAGAGTACACTAAAAGTCCTCCAGGCTTAAGCACGTCATATGCTGCCTTTATGAGCTCCCTTTGAAGTGTAACTCTCGACTTATACTCCTTAAGCTTTATCGTCTTCCTGCTAGGATCTCGTGGGATTACCCCTTCTCCTGTACATGGAGCATCTAGAAGCACCTTGTCAAATCGTACGTTATATGATGCTATCTTTCGCCCATCCATCCTTATCATTACTATGTTTTTTACGCCCAATCTGTTCACATTAGATCTCATTGATGCAAGCCTTCTCTTTGAAATATCAATGGCCACAATCTTGGCTTTTTCATTTGTCATTTGGGCTATGTGTGTCGTTTTACCACCAGGTGCTGCTGCTAGATCAAGTATTTTCTCTCTGGGTTTTGGATCCAAGAGAAGCGGAGGAATCATAGAAGATAGATCCTGTATATAAAAGTATCCAAGGAGATATTCCCTAGAAGAGGATAGCGTGTAGGGTCTTTTAACGACCTCAAACGCATACTCAAGAAACGTATCTTTGAGAACAAATCCCTCTTTCTCAAGTCTTTCCTTTAAATCCCTAGGCGAAATTTTAAGGGTATTCACCCTTATGAACACTCTGCTATAGCTATTCATAGCCTCTATGAGATCCTTAACTTCATTTCCTAGTATCATCCTCCATCTGGCAACAAGTTGCGGGGTGAATCCATATCTATCAGCTATTTCAAAGTCTTCCTTTGTAGGGTTAGGCCAAGCAACTTCAACCACGTTTTTCACCGCTTATGTTCCTTTTTTAACTTCTTGATTACGTTTAATAGTATCTTTAGATCTGTTAGCAATGTTATAGAACATCTTGGATATATCCTATTGTAGTCTCCTAATATCTTTTCAATGTGCTTTTCTAAATCCTCGAGAGTTGATATTTTATGTTTCAATATTATTTCTTCAACTATATGCTTAGAATGCTGCATATATGGATATGCCTCCTCTAGGACTTCTTTAATATCCTTAGAAAGTTCATAGGAGTCCCATAATTCTGCAAAATTATCTATGCTTGCTGACATAGATCCTCACCGCTCATGGTTGATCCATTGAGAAGTAGCTTTAGGATCAGTCAGAGGATGTCAAAGAAGAAATAAATTGGTGGGGGCGCTGGGATTTGAACCCAGGTCAGCGGGTCTCTCCCAACCCTTCAGGCCGACTGGAGCCCGCCAGGATGCCTGGCTACCCCACGCCCCCAATCCATTATGGGGGCACTTTATCATAGGGTTAAGACTCGCCCATAGAGGCATTCCATAAGGAAACACACATTGCTTTCCTCATTTTAATAATTTAGTAGCATAAAGGTGCTTAAATAATTTTCGATGACGAACAAAGCGCTTTTTACACGATTATACCTCTCTGTCTTCTTCTTTCTCTTTTCTCACGTCTCATACGCTTTTTACGCCATTTCCATCTCATTCTGCCTGCCTTTTTCCAGTTCCTTGAGCTGCGTTTCACGTACTCACCTCCACCCTTGTATGGCTCTTGTAAGTTAAAAGACTATTTAATGTTATAACTAGACTACAAGGGAAACGCTTGAGGTGTATTGTTCATTACTGATCTTTTCAATTATCTTAAACTTAAAAACTTTGTCCCATATATAGTCAGGGTTTCTCCCTACGGGGAAGTTAGTGCAATCTTGTGGAATTTTAATCCTGATCCCTGGCCTTTTTACTGCCATGATCCTGTAGGGATTGGTCTTCATCGGCCCGTCATTAGGAGGCTTCCGTTCTGGTTATCCGCTACTTTTAAAAACATGCGAGACTATCGTATCGGATAACCTTCCCTCCTCTGGCTTCATTGGAGGGCTTTGGGGGGAACGGTTACTCCCCACATCTTTGTGGCTTTATCGCCTCCATTCGGGCTTGGG
>QMTT01000176.1 GCA_003663565.1 Thermoplasmata archaeon | reverse complement strand
CTTTCTTCTTTCCAAGTATAGATTTCAGTTCTTCATATAAAACCCTTATAACATGTTCTTTTTCTCCTAAACCTTTGGGACGCTCTTCTAGAGCCTTTTTTTCGATTTTTCGCCCGAGATCAACTACGAGGGAGACTTCAACATCTGCGAGAAGAAGAGCTCTTTGAATATCCTTAACGGTTTCTTTTATGAGTTCCCTATCAATGAATATACTGTTAACAATTTTATTGACACTTTTCCTAAGTGTCTCCTTTAAATTGTCTAATACCATAGCTTACACCTGTACTGCTTGTTACTGTGTTCAATACGAAGAACAACTACTCAAGTATTATATTTACGTTGCTCCTCTTTCTAGCTATGGTTGGTAAGGGCTAACTGTAGCTAGGATTTATTTATCATAGTGAGATTTCTTCCATGCCATGTGTTATCCGGAGCATTGCTCCTGTCCGTATGATCTTCATCGGGTTCTCGTGGGCTGTTTTGTAGATGGTAAAAAGCGTAAAGTTTGGTATTTAATGTTTCCTGCAATTTTTAAACATTCTTAGGGCTTATCTCATTATAATGTGGCAATCCCCGATATGTGGGATCCCAAGCCCCGAATGGGGATCGCTAAAGCCGCGAAGATGTAGGGCTCGCATGCTTCCCAAAGCCCTCCAATGAAGCCAGAGGAGAGAAGATCAGCCGTTACACAAGTTACGGCTAACCAGACGGTTCCTATAGAAAATTTCCCGCTCCACTGCCTCACGACGGTTTCACGATTAGTTAGTGTCATCGAGGCAATCAGAGGCACTCTCTCAGCAAAAATATAGACAAAGACTACCTAAAACCTCACGTCAAGTTTTTATTTTCGAGACAGATAGAGATCTGAACTCATCAATAAAATTTGCGAGTTGTCCAAGATCTCAACTTGACTAAAATAAAAACAAATATAAAACAAAAAGAGAAGGCAGGAAAACAACGAGAAGACATCATCTTCTTCTCATTGCGAAGTAGGCGCCGACTCCGACGATCACGATCACTACAATCACGATACCTGCTATTGTTCCAGAGCTTATTCCAGCGCCACTTGGGGATTCTGCAGGACTCCCCTCTGGACTAGGAGACATTGTTGGCGACTCGAAAAGACTTCCAGTAGGCGTTGGGCTCGGTGACGGGCTTGGACTTGGCGATGGTGATGGACTTGGACTAGGCGATGGAGTCACTGGTGGTGCGGTTTCTGTCTCTTCCGCTACTGCTATATAGGAAAACCTAGGAGTGTGCACCTGGACCAAATAGCCGTCCGTGAAAGAGCTCAGGATCTCATACTGCAGTTCTTGCCATGTGTCTTCATCGATCCTGTATATTCTAAGCTTAGCGATGTCGACATCCTTTGGTATTATAAGCTTCAATGTAGCGTCTCTGACCGTATCACCTTCTACTTCAATGGCATAGATTATTTTCATGTTCTCCTTCGGCTCTATCTCGTCTTCAGCTTTATATCTCAGCTCGATTGTTCCAGGGCTTATTGCACGTCCGGAGAGCTCTCTAACATATCCTCCTGGAAGGTACAAACTGAACTCTCCTTCGGATCTTATTTCTGCTCTCACCCTGTTTCTCGTCATTTCCATACAAGATATCACTTCGCTGACAGTGAACGTCACGTTCCCATTAACGATCTTAGGCTTTGCAGTACCTCCAAAGTTCCATTGTATGCCCACATTCTCGTTTTCTTCCTCGAATTTCTTAGCTTCTCTAAACATCATCCTGAAAAAGTTCTCCCCACCAATAGTGTACCCAGAAAGGTAAACGTTAACGTGTATATACTCTTCTCCTAGCTCCTTTCTGAGCTTCATATCTGCATTTGTTATTATGATCCCAAAGATCTTTTCATCTTCCTTTATGAGGAGAGGGACTCCAGAAAGTCCGTTTGCATGTCCAATTATCGTCCAGGAAATCCCTCCATTAACATACTCTCCACTCTCCCTTAACTCATAGCTTATTCCTTGGAACATTCCGAAGGACACTGGAACAGGTATCATTTTTTCTTCATGAGTCCCTCCTGGGAAGGGTGGAACAGAGGGCGTTGGTGTCGGCATAGGGATTCCTGGGAATTCCGGCGGTCCTCCCGGTTCTAAGAAGCCTCCTATTTTCATTATGCCCTCAACATTTATTTCCACATCCACGAATACCGTTATAGTTGCATAGCTCATGTTATTTGAGAGTGATGCTTCAACGTTCAGCTCATGAACCGTTACGTTCATCATCTCGAGTTGTTGTATGATCGTAGGCTTATACTGGGACATATTCTGTATCATACTAACGAGAGCTGTTATGTTTTCTCTATTTTCAGGAGTCATCTTTTCTAAATATGCCTTTATAAAGAAGTCGAAGATTACATGATATGTGTTCTCCTCAAGCATTATCGTGTTTAGAGTTACCGACATCTCAAAGAATTCTTCTACTGTTAGGTTCATTGATAGGAAAAACTCCGTGTCGTTTCCGATTATCGTCATGTCATACATCGCATGTGTTGGAACCTCTATATATCCCTCAGGAGGTTTGCTGAGGAATTCATCAGAGATGTTCCCGAAGAACGTTCCATAAAATGATGTAGCGTTCTCCAAAGCCTCAAGCTTTATTTCTCCAGTTAGATCCTTAAAGACATCATCTTCTATCGTGTCATTTGTGTATGTCTCAAACGTAGAGTCCGTGTTTACATTTACTGTTATCCCCATCGTTTTCTTTTCTACTATGGCCCCATAGGTTGTCACTGGCAGTACAGTAGACAGCAAGAATATTACCACTATAGCTAAGGATATCCCAAATAATACTCTCTTCATATTACACACCTAGCGAACTTCATAGGGTCATGACATGCCGTATGAGACTGTTCTTTTCTTCGTGAGTATTTATGAACGTTCGTGAGTATTTATATGTCTTCGGGAACAAAATATTTAAAAAGAGGTCTAGTGGCAGAGAATATAAGAGTTCTTTTTGTCTCCTCCTACTATGGGCGTGGAGGGTGACGGAGGTCGCTCTCACGCATAAGGTAGAGCACGACTAGAGTGTGAAGGACACTCCCACAGCGTATAACCGGGTTCTCCAAAAGAGCGATAGACATTATTTGGGAGAATACAGAATGGAAGGAGAGAATAGTGAAGTACAATGGATATGAAGCGAAGCGTCTCATACCCGTTTTTCGAGCTCAAAAGAGTTCAAGAAGAACCTTAGGAGTGATCTTCTCGAGGACTGAAAGTACGCGGGGTTCAGCGGCCATAGTCTTTTATAGTCATATGTCCGCCTTGGGGGCACATCAACCCCAACCCCCTCAGGATTGGGAGGATTAATCCTTTAAGCCTTCATTGGGGGAGGAAAACCTTACATCCTTAGCTCGAGTCCGTCACATTTTCCTATAGTCTTAAGCTGTGGGGTTTTGACGCTTCAGTCGTGGGCTGGATTATGTTT
>QMTT01000175.1 GCA_003663565.1 Thermoplasmata archaeon | reverse complement strand
TAATTGGCCAGATAATGAGAAGTGCATCTTATACAATGTCCATTGACGTGCGCGATGTATATGATGGCATCTACTCCAGAAACGTTGATAAGATTCTAGAGAGAGCTTTAGTTGCTGCTGGAATTCCTACAGAGAGAACTGTCATGCAATCATGGACTGATGCTCTTAACCTTGCGGAGATAGGATGTGACGTGGTTGTGTGGGGGCCTGGAGAGCTCTACAGGTGCCACACTGAGAAAGAGAGAGTATCCATTGAAGAAATAATCAAAGCGAAAAAAGCGCTTGTTGCTCTGAATGACATCTTAGAGGCAATATAAAAAGAAGAGTACAGAAACTCAGAGGCCAGCAATGGTGGAACTCTTGATCCTGACCATTGGCGATGCCATCCTAGCGCTTGGGACTAATGTCTTTCCTATGAGGTCAAGCTTTGACTTCAAGATCTCATAGAAGTTATCTGAGAAAGCTACTCCCTTTATCGCGTGACTTATCTCGCCGTTTTCTATGAGATATCCATGGGAAATTGTTCCGTTCAGTTGTCCGCTTATATAATTAGAGAGCCAATAGCCTATAGATGTACACACGAGGACACCATGTTTTGTCTCTTCTATTATTTCTTCTTCATTGGCATCTCCTGGCAGAAGTGTTATGTTATTAGGTGCAGGTACGGTTCTTTGTCCAAGCCCTCCAGAAGCATTTCCTGTGGATTCCTTACCTTCCTTGCTTGCTGTGTAGAAGTCATATATGTATGACTTCAGGGCACCTTTTTCCACTATGGGAAAAGTCTTTGTGGCTATTCCTTCACTATCAAACTCTTTAGTGCCAGGGTACCAGGGCTCGTGTGGTTTCTCTACGAAGTTTACGTGCTCGGCAGCAATCTCGCTATCTAGCTTACCTTTCAGCGGAGATCTATTCATTTGGACATTGTATGCGCTTATAGCAGGTCCTAGCATGACCTCCAAGATTCTTGAAAATAATAGGCCTTCAAATATTATATCATAGCTTCCAGTACTTATTTGACGTGCCTCAAGAGCGTCTAATGCCCTCTTTGAGGCCATTTTCGTTAAGTCCTCAAAGTTTAGGTCAACAAGCCTTCTGTAGAGCCTATATTCTCCATATGAACCCTCCTTGTCTCCATCCTTTGACCTCACGTTTACTCCAAATGTGAGCGATGTTGTCCTCGTTGATACGCTTTCGCCATAGCTGTTCGCTATAATATCTTCAGCTACGTTCACGGACATCCCAACAGATATTGGTTTGAGTCTCTTATCATGTGACGTGATAAGCTCATTTGAGGTCATGACTATCTCCGCGATCTCTTCAATTGACATCCCTGCAGTCTTCTCATCATATACTCCCGTAACTTTTGCTTTTGACAATCCTCTAGCAACTCCAGGCCAGTCCTTATCTTCAGGAGAGTTTTTGGCTATCTTCACAGCCTTTGCGATAAGATCCTCTAAATTAACGAGTTCGTTCACAGTAGCACTTACACCTCCGATCCTCTTGCCAACAGAGACAAATACACCAATGTTATAGCTTGTGACGACATTACTTTGATGGATACGTCCACTAACAGAAGACACAGATTTAGCAGTGGTCTTAGTGATCCTTATCCTGGCATCTGTTGCACCGAGCTCCTCAGCCTTTTTAAATAACTTGTCAATGTCCACCATATTCATCTCCCTCCCACAATCATGTTCCTAACACGTATATGGGGGCCTCCATCACCCACACGAACCCTCTGTCCGGACTTTCCACAGCCTCCAAACACGCTAGTCCTAATTTCTAGATCTTTACCTATTCCATCGATGTTCTTTAGAACCTCTAAGATCATTCCCGTCAGCGTAACTCCTCTCACAGGTTCTGCAAGTTCTCCATTTCTTATGATTCTTGAATATCCTACTCCAAACGTGAATGTCCCTATCGCGCTGTTTACCTCACCTCCTCCAGCACCCTTACCGGTGATGTAAATTCCATAATCGATGTCCTCTATGAGCTCCTCAGGAGACATGTCCCTTGGTTCAATGTAATAGTTCGTCTGCCTCACTAAAACCTGATTCCTGAAGTCTTGTGCCCTAGCATTACCAGTAAGTTCCATATTAAGGGCCTTTGCAATAGCTCTCGAAGTGAGATATCCCATGAGCTTTCCATCTTTTACTATGTATGTCTTCTTCTTGGGTACTCCTTCATCATCATATGGAAAGAAATATCCTCCTTCCACGATACCCTCATCCACAACACTTACCTCTTTAACTCCTATTTCTTCTCCTATTTTATTTGCTAATACGCTTGCTCCTGCATACACGAGATCTCCCTCACTCGCATGACCAAAGGCCTCGTGAATGAGCAGTCCAACAACGTCAGGATGTAAAACAACAGTGTACCTTCCAGCCTTTGGTACTTTGGCCTTGGAGAGGTCTAATGCCATATTTGAAATCTCGATTGCCATCTCATTCCAATCCTGCGACCTTATGAATTCAAATCCTGCAGACTGCGATCTGCTATCCCAGACTCTTTCCATAGAGCCAGCTTCTCCCGCAACACTTATATGTGAAAGACCAACAAGCCTCGTAGTGACCTCAACGTGGATTCCATCATTTGAGACGATAACTCTTTGATCAAGTTCAAGTCCTAATCTTGTGCTAGCAGATTTAACACCCTCAACTTCCTTGGCCACTTTATTAGCGTCCATTAGGATCTCTATCTTCTCCTTTTCATCAACATCAAATGGACATACCTTGTAAGGTCCTGAAACCTTATCTTTTATGGCTTTGGTTTCTGCAAGCTCTATTTCATACGACTTTCCTTTCACTGCCTTAGCTGCATTAACGGCATCTTCTACGGCCTTCTTTATGCTGGCATCGTCAAGGCTGTTAGTAGATGCAAACCCTGGCGACTTATTGACAAGAACGCTTATTCCGATACCAGAGTTGTTCGTATAAGTGTACTCTGAGACAACACCATTGACAACAGAAATTAGCTCGTACTTTGTGTTGTTGAACCTTATTGTCACATGCTCTGCCCCTAGCTTTTCAGCATACCCCAAGAACTTCTCCAAGTCAGGTACCTCGACCATTATTTATCACACCTCAGAACACGATCGATGACATATTTCTATATACGCCAGTTCTCAAATATGCTTCTACTAAAATATTTAAAAGATATGACTCGCATTTATATCTATTTTTGATGCACTATGACAAGGCTATACAAGATCCCTGAAGTTGCGAGAATACTAAATCCCCATCGCATCACCATCCTTCAGTGAATATGCAACGAGAAGATAAGAGCGATCAGGATGGGAAAGCTCCGGATGATTCCCAAAGAGGAAATGCGGGAGGAGTGATATGACAAAGCTCACGAGGACAGTCATCCTCGAAAGCTACCCACTCACGGGGAGAAAGTTTAAAGCATTGTCTGAGCTCTTCAATGATTACAGGGGGATCCTGG
>QMTT01000174.1 GCA_003663565.1 Thermoplasmata archaeon | reverse complement strand
TGGATGGACAACACCGCCGAGGAATACTATTAGAAGAAGGAATATCAGCCACGGTGGATAGTATATTGACGCTAGGAACATTATAAAGAGTGTTATATATCCGAAGTACTTCTGATAGTCCTTAAATAGTCCTCTAAAGATGTGACCGCCATCTAGTTGACCGATGGGAAGTAAGTTTATTCCAGTAACTAAAATCCCTATCCAACCTGCAAATGCTAGAGGATGTATGAGGATGTTCTCCGGTAGCTTCATGAAAATGTAGATTAATTCAAATAGAAGTGATGGCACAAGTGCTATGACAGACTCTCCTTCTTGTGGATGAATAACCACGGGATTCATTTTCATAAGATAAAGTCCTAAAATTGTTACGAATACAGCTATTACAAAGCCTAAAATTGGACCTGCAGCTCCTACAAGGATGAGTTCTTTCCTAGTTTTCATGGGCTCTCTAACGCTTATAAAAGCCCCCAGAGTGCCCAACGAAAGATAACCTGTGGGAGGTACAGGAATGAAATAAGGTAAGGTTGCATCTAAGCCTAGCTTCTTCGACATCAAATAGTGTCCGGTTTCATGTATTCCAACAATAGCAAGAAGAGGTATTGAGAAATAAAGGAGTCCATTAAATAAGTTCTCGGCCTTCAAGGCTTCCATATAAAGATCCTTAAGGGTTGAGGGGAGTGTCAGACCTTTAAGAGTATAATAGTAGCCGACCCAGTTTATCGCACCTGCGAGTGTCGTCGTTATGATCGTCACAATAAGAAGTATGATGTTCAAGGAAAGGCTCCTTTTTCTCCTCTTTATGGGGCGTACTAATTTAAGGAGAATAATTCTATCGAACTCTTTTCCTTCTCTTAATACGGGAACATATTCTCCAGAAAACACTCTGATAATCTCTTCGTATATTGTGTTAAATATTTTATTAAGCTCCTCTGGATCTTTGTATCTGAACCTGTCATAGACCTCTAGGTCAAAGACCATGCTACCATCATGCCTATAGGCTCTAGAGATTGTAAAATACCTAGAAAGAATATCTTTCGCCTTCTCAAGCTCAATATCCTCATATTCCCAAGACTCTCCTGGAAATTCTTCCCACATGATCCCTCAACTCTTTAGGTGTAAACACCCAAAGTCTCCATATGTCAAGCTGTGATTTTCTAAGAGATCTTGCCAAGCTGGAGACTTCGTACAGGGATTTCATCTCGCCATCTGCTGTCATGACTTTCAACCGGATTTCCTTATCGACGTGTAGTGGTGAAGCATCTACAATGACGTAGTTTTCTTCTATCCCACACTCCTCTGCAATTTCTTCCTCCAGTTTTTCTGTCATCTTCTTAGTGATAAGTTCTCTTTTTAAGTCTTCTGGTACACTTGTCCATCTCAGCTCAAGATCTCTCTTGTAGAGTCTTCTTTCGTAGATCCTCTGGACGATCTCCCTGCTGAAATTCGTGCCCTGTTTTAATGTCGCCCAGAATTCATAATCGTCAAGTCTTGCAAGGTCATTTATATCAGCCTCACCGCTTTCAATAAGGTCTCGAATAGCTTTTCTAAGCATACCCTCGGAAGCCCTTGTAACATGATGCAAGTAAACACGACTGTACATAATGTGTCTCGCTATGAGAAATCCTTCTATTGCTGTTAGTCCCTTTTCATGTACTACAAGCTCAGAATCCACTATATCAAGCACTTGAAGGATTCTGTGAAAGTCATATGTGACCCCCACTCCCGTATAGTGTGCATCTCGAAGTATGTAATCCATTCTATCAGCATCTATCTCGCCAGATATTATGAAACCATAGTCTCCCTTGCCTTGTATGTATTCAATTACCTTCCTGACGTTTACACCATACTCAGAGAGTATATCGTTTATCTCACTATTCTTAATAATCTTAATACCTTCCTTAGTATGATTCCATTTAGCATTAGGGAGCTCCTCTAGAAGATGTGAGTAAGGGCCATGTCCTATGTCATGTAACAAGCCTGCCATGGCTATTTCAATTAAGATATCCTCCAGCTCGAACTTTTTTGCCATCTTTTCTGAAAGAAGATATACTCCAAGAGAATGCTCAAATCGTGTGTGGTTTGCCCCAGGATATGCTAAATAAACAGTCCCAAGTTGTTTTATATGTCTTAGCCTCTGATATTCTCGTGTGTCAACTACAGAGATCACAGGCTCACACAACCTTATGACTCCGTATATAGGGTCAGATATCTGCTTGCACTCCTCCTTACCAGAAAGCTCTCTCAACTTCAGGAGCCTCCACGTTAGGGCTTTTTCACATATATTCTAGTTCTTATACCCAGTTCCCCCATGAAGAAATCAAACTTCTCTCTCATTTCTTTCGGTATAAACTCTGACTTTCCAAGGATTAAGATCCCCTCAGGCTTCAGCACACTGTATACCTTGCTGAGCATTTTCAATATGCTATCACTTGAATAATATATAAGGACGTTCCTCAAGAGTACCATATCAAAATAATCATTTGGATAATCTGCATCAAATATATTTTCATACTTAAATACTACCATTCGGGCTATTTCTTCGCTTATCTTCACATATTCCTCAGACACTACATGAAAATACTTTTTATACTTATCAGGGATATTTTTAATGACTGTTATCGGATAAACCCCAGAGTGCGCTATTCTAAGTGCGTTTCTATTTATGTCGGATCCTATGATCATGGCCTTGTACGGGTTTTCTCCTCTCGACTTCAAGTACTCATATAATATCAGGGCAATAGAATACGTTTCTTCTCCCGTTGCACAGCCAGAACTCCACACTCTTATGGCTCCATGTGTCTTGTCATATATCATTTGTATGACGTCTTCCTCAATGGCTTTAAAAACGTCAAGATCCCTAAAAAATTCTGTGACATTTATCATCAACAAACTAACTACTTTTTCATATTCACGTTCCAAGTTATCTAGTGCGTATTTACAGTACTCTTCTGGGGTCATACCAAGCTCTATGGCTCTGAACATCAGTCTTCTCTTTACGAAGGAGTCCCTGAATTTTGAAAGTATTTTCCTGTCATCTACTCTCTTAAGCTCATAAAGTACATAATCAAAGCTCAAGTTCCGGTCTTCTGTTGCCATTAGTACATACACCCCAAACGCATAGAAGCCCATTGATGTTCAAATACCACGAAGCACAGACCACTCATTTAAAGAACTCCTCATCAAAAGTAAAGGGCATTTGTATTTTTACACATGATAACTTGTTGTCATAGTTTTAAGAGTCAGATTCTGCCGGAGTCATCATCGCAGTAGAATGCTCAGAGATCACCTCCCTCATCATTAGCAACTAAAAATATGTTCTTTCTTGATTACAGGTTTGTAATAAATCCAATATCTTTGTCCTTTAGGTATTAAAAAAATCTTAATTCCCAATTCTTTTGCTGCTTGAAGTTTTTCAATAATTCCTGCAACATGGCCTATGTGTCCATCCAAATCAAT
>QMTT01000173.1 GCA_003663565.1 Thermoplasmata archaeon | reverse complement strand
TGGAGTTTCCTTGAGCTTGAACCTCGCGGTGAATTTAATCGTTTCTGAGGACACTCCTCGCCTCCCCGCTTGTAGAGCCTCATCTAGGGGACTAAACAAGACAGGTCAAGAATATTACTTAAATGCTACGATAATTACTAAATACGAAACAGCCCACAAAGGGGCCAGGTTTGTTAAGGGATTATACAAGTGTCCCACAAGACCACATAAATCTTAGAAAACACCCTGTTTCAATGAGAATATGAGAGTGATCCTCATGGCCTCTAGGATCTCTAAGGAGGCTCGCAAGGAGAGGTTTGTCGTTGCATTTATTATAAATCCAATAGCCGGCATGGGAGGACGTGTAGGACTCAAAGGAACAGATAATATACTTCAAGAAGCAATAAAGAGAGGGGCAAAACCTATAGCATGGAAAAGAGCTGAGGAGTTTCTAAGATCTCTTAGGAATTATGATAAATTTATGTTCATAGCTCCAGAGGGCGACATGGGAGGAAAAGTGCTGAGACGTGTTGGGATCCAAAGACTAGTGGAGTTAAGAGGGTATCCAGACTATCCCAACACAGATCCTGAGGATACGAAGAGAGCTGTACGTGAGGCCTTAAATTACGATCCTGACATAATAGTGTTCGTGGGCGGTGATGGAACTGCAAGGGACATAATAAGCGTATGTGAGGAAAAGCCCATCTTAGGAGTTCCTGCAGGTGTCAAGATGTATTCTTCTATTTTTGCTATAAGTCCTAGACATGCAGCACTTGTTTTAGAAGAGTTTGCCAAGAGCAGGAGGGTTGTTGAAGGTGAAATACTAGACATAGATGAGGAAGCATTCAGGGCAGATGAACTGAAGCTTAGGCTTTTCGGCTATGCGATAACGCCCATGTCAGAGCTTCTACAGGGATCAAAAGAGATATCCCATGGTGACTCAGACAAGGAAGCCATAGCGGAGTACTTCGTTGATGAAATCTTTAAAGAGGACAACATGTATATCCTAGGTCCCGGATCCACTGTTTACGAGATAAAGAAAAGGATACTTGGCAGAGGGACGCTTCTCGGTGTGGACATATACTCCAAGGATCGCTGCATGTTTGACGTGAGCGAAAAGGGGATACTTAAGGCACTCGAGGAGCAGGATTACGATGAAGCCTACATTGTGGTCACGATAATAGGTGGCCAAGGGATGTTGTTCGGGAGGGGAAACCAACAGATAAGCCCAGAAGTAATAAGACGTGTTGGCGTTAAGAATATAATAGTTGTTGCAGATCTGCTTAAGGTCAAAAGAGTAAAAAAGGCGTACATAGATTTAGATGACAGAGAACTTCTCAAGGAATTCCCGGAGTATATCAGGGTCATAACGGGATATAATAGGTTTTACGTACTTCCAGTGCTGCGGTGATCGTTTATGGACGTCCAGACGATCATTGGAATTATCATCCTCGTAATAGTTTATTCTATGATAGCCTCAGAGAGAGTTCACAGGACAATAGCAGCTATGTTCGGTGCAGCACTTACGATAATAGTTCTTGCAATCATGGGAAAGCCCGTTGAAAATGTCTTAGAGTACATTGACATGAACACGATACTTCTTCTCGTCTCGATGATGATACTAGTGACTATTGCCGAAAAAAGCGGTCTCTTTAATGTTCTCTCGTGGAGAATAGCAAAGCTCTCAAAAGGATCTTTGTTCGCACTTCTAGCTCTGTTGTCCGTGCTTACAGGAGTGCTCTCAGCGTTCGTGGATAATGTGACCACAGTACTCATCGTAGGCCCTATAACTCTAGAGATCGTGAGGAGAGCACATGTGGATCCAAGGCCTTTTGTCCTATCAGAGATATTCGCCTCAAACATTGGTGGTACTGCAACGCTCATAGGAGATCCACCTAACATCATAATAGGTTCACAACTGAAGCTCAGTTTCAACGCGTTCCTAATGAACACTGCCCCTATATCTTTCCTAATACTTTTGGTACTCCCACTCATGATGTACGTGATGTTCAAGAGAGACGTGAAGGGGAAGATCTTATCAAGCGATGTAATAGAAGGTATCCCTCACAAGCCTGAAGACATAGTTTTGTACAAGGAGAGCATAGCGATACTGATCCTCGTGATAGTGCTCTTCATGACGGAACCCATACATCACATACCTTCTCCAATGGTAGCGCTTATAGGAGCATCAATACTTCTCCTAGTCTCAAGGGTGAACATAACTGAGGTCATAAAGTCCGTGGACTGGGCAACAATAGTCTTCTTCATGATGCTTTTCATAGTTGTCGGAGGAATATCAGAAATGGGAGTCATAAGCTTCATAGCGAACTCCTTATCCAAAATCTCTGCGTCGCCATATTTGCTCTCCCTCTTGATCCTGTGGATATCTATGGTACTTTCGGGGTTCGTCGATAATATACCGTACGTGGCGACGATGATACCTGTAATAAGAAGCTTGAACGCGGCCCTTGGGATAAAGAGCGCGATGCTTGCATGGGCTCTTTCTCTTGGAGGGTGTTTCGGTGGAAACCTTACACCAGTGGGAGCGAGTGCAAACGTTGTGCTCCTGAGCATCGCAGACAGGTATGGATGTCACATAACGTGGAAAGAATACTTAAAGTATGGGAGCGTGCTAATAATATTAAGTGGAATCCTTTCGTCAATATATCTCCTACGTTACCTCTAAAAAGGTGTGTGAAGAGGGATGATAAACCGCATCCTCTTCATAGCAACCACGAATCCTAGGATTAGAGACGCGATACATACCATCACCACGTGGTTTCCGTTCGCTGAGTATCACATTATAGAGGTTGTCAAGACTCCCGCCGCCGTGACTACGTATAACGACATGTACATAAGGGAGCTAGAGAGGATAGCAGATAAGGCCATGAGTGAGATGGTAAAGGAGTTTTATAAGCATGGAATAGAAGATGTAACTACATACAAGACACTGGGAATATCCCATAAGGAGATACTTAAGTACGCAAAAGAGAAAGCTATAGACATGATAGTAATACCCACAACGCTTCTTAGGAAGCATGAGTTAAGACTAAGCTCAACTGCGAGGGGCGTAATAGCGAGATCTACTATACCCTTGTTTATATATACGCCAAAGGCCTACTTTAAAGAATCTGTAGGAGTAATCTTAAATCCAACGACGTGCACAAGGGCAGGATTCGCGGCAACAGTATTCTCTATAAAATTAGCCAAACAGCTCTATGCTAAGGTTAAGATCTTGAAAATGGTAGAAGGACATGAGTGGTATGTCGAAGATGTAAAGGACATAGCCAAGAAGTTCGAGGTAAATGTGGAGATCATGGAAACTACAGAGAGAACTCCTGAAAAGATCTTGGAAATGGCAGAGGACTCTGACCTAATAGTGGCGACCAGAGCAAGGCCTGGGATCACTTATAAACTTAGATACATAGTCCCATCATGGTCCATAGGAAGACTAGAGGAAGAAGTTATAAAGAGGGCCCCAGT
>QMTT01000172.1 GCA_003663565.1 Thermoplasmata archaeon | reverse complement strand
TGACCGATGATGTCGTCAATCCCACAGACGGAACCATCAACGTGGGGGATGAAATTACCTACACAGTCACCCTCACCAACACCGGCGACACAGAGCTGACCAATGTCCGCTATGAAGATACAGTTCCCAACGATGTCACGATCCTTTCTGTCTCCAATGCGGATCAGATGGATCAGGACATCGTGGCCATGTTTGCTGTGCTGCCGGTGGGTGCCAGTGAGATCATCACCGTGACTGGCCGGGTGAACCGGGCCGGAACCATCGTCAACCAGGGCATGGTGGACAGCGATGAGACTGAACCCGCTCCCACAGACGCAAACCCGAATGAGGGATATCAGCCCACAAGTTTTGTCGCGGAGAACGCGGATGGTGAGGGTAATCCCCGTCTGGAGGTGCTGAAAACCGAGGAACTCTTCACAGACGCGGATATCAACGGACTTCTGAGTCCGGGGGATACGCTCCGATACACCATCACTGTGAGCAACAACGGGTCCGCTCCCGCGGTCAATGTAAACCTGTCAGATCCCATCCCGGAACATACCACTGTGGTTTCCGGGTCGGTCAAGACCAGCCAGGGAGCCGTGACCGGGGACGATCCTGTGGGTGTGAATATTGGTACCGTCAATCCGGGAGAACTTGTCACGGTCTATTTCCAGGTGAAGATTGCTTTTCCCCTCGAAGTCAGCACGTCGCTCTCCAACCAGACCGTGGTGACTGCTGACGGCGATATCAGCGAGAACAGCGATGATCCGGGTACTGATGATTCCACCGATCCCACTGTGACGCCGGTCATCAGCGCGCCCCTGTTCGAGATCAGCAAAAGTGCAGTGCCTGAATCGGTCGTCGTAGGGGAGATCATCACCTATACATTGAGTTATGCAAATAATGGGAACGCGCCGGCCAGCAATGTGGTCGTCAGCGACACCCTTCCCGCGGGAACGACTTTTGAAAGTGCGTCAGAAGATGGTGAGGAATCCGGGGGTGCGGTGACGTGGACCATCAATGATCTGGCCCCGGGTGAGAGCGGCGAACTGGAACTGATGGTCAGGGCAGGACTTGATCTGGAGAATGGCCAGGATATCCCCAATTCGAGTTACTCCATTGATTCAGATGAGACCCCGGAACCGACCGGGGGGGATGAGGTCATCACCACCGCTTTTGTGCCTCCTGCGACCATCGGCGACACAGTGTGGAATGACGCGGACAGTGATGGAATCCAGAATGATGGCGAAACCGGAATTTCCGGCGTGGTCATTTTCCTTGACTTGAATGACAACGGGGTCAGGGATGGGGATGAAGCCTCTGCCACAACCGGTTCCGACGGCACATATCAGTTCACTGATCTGCCCCCTGAAACATACCAGGTCACGGTGGACCGGAACACAGTTCCCGCAGGCTTTGTGCTGACCAGCACCACGGATGCCATGTCTGTCACCCTAGTCATGGATGAGGTATTTGAGAACGCGGACTTTGGCTATCAGCAGCGAAATGCAGTTATCGGAGATCGAATCTGGAATGACGCGAACGGAAATGGGACCCAAAACAGCGGTGAGACCGGGATCCGGGGTGCCACAGTGAACCTGTACCAAGACGGGAACGGGAACGGCATCATTGACGGACCTGACAGCATCGTGGGAACCCGGACCACCGACACGGGCGGTCTCTACCAGTTCACTGGTCTGCCGGCAGATGACTATATCGTTGATGTCACCGATACCTCAGACGTGCTGCGGATTTATGATCTGACCACCAACAATGACCCCATGCCGGTCTCCCTTACTCCGGGCCAGAATTTCAAAAATGCAGATTTTGGCTACAAGTCCCAGATAGCATCTGTATCAGGGCGGGTGTTCAAGGATATGCTCGGCAATGGCGTGTCTGACATCGAAGATCCCGGTCTGGGAGATATCATCGTGGAACTGCGCGACTCTTATGGGAATGTCTTTGCAAGGACAACCACAGCCGCGGACGGCTCCTATCGCTTTGACAATATTCCCCCGGGGACCTATACAGTAAGAGAGAGACATCCTGAGAACTTCATCAGCACAAGCCCCGACGTAGTGCCTGTCACCCTGAATCCGGATGACGCGGTGGTTGTCGATTTCGGTGAACAGGAGATGGGTGCGGTTGAGGGACAGGTCTTTGAAGACCTCAACGGTAATGGCGACCGGGATCCGGATGAACCCGGTATCCCGGATGTGACCATCGTACTGCTTGATGGTGACGGAGTGCCCGCGGGTGAAATTACAACCGATGAGAACGGAGCTTACCAGTTTGAGGATCTGATCCCCGGACCCTACACCTTGGAGGAGACTGATCCGGAGGGATTTGTCAGCACCACATCCAATTCCCGGCCGGTGAGCGTTCCCGGAGGCGGAACCACCATCGCCAATTTCGGCGATCTCGCAAAAGGAACCCTGTCCGGTGAGGTCTTTGACGATTTTAACGGCGATGGCAAGCGGGATGAGGAAGAGCCGGGTATTGAAGGCGTTACCGTGACGCTCACTGATGAGGAGGGGAATCCAATCGGGGAAGTTGTCACCGACGAGAACGGTGCGTATCGTTTTACCGATCTGACTCCGGGTGCTTACACAGTGGAGGAGACAGACCCGGACGGTTTTATCAGCACCAATGCGAACACCGTGTGCGTGAGTATCGGTAGCGGTGGGTCAGCCTTCGTGAATTTCGGTGATATTGCTAAGGGCTCCGTCTCAGGCATCGTGTTTGATGACCCTGATGGCGCAGGCACCCGGGAAGAGGGGGAATCCGGCATGGAAGGCGTGACTGTGGTTCTTCTCGACGCGGAAGGAGAGCCTGTGGGCACGACAACCACAGATGCGGACGGGTTCTATCGTTTCACAGATGTACCCCCGGGAGCGTACACAGTGAAAGAAACCAATCCGGAAGGATTCACCAGCACCACCTCGGACACTGTTCCCGTGAGCATCGGCAGCGGCGGTTCAGCCATTGTGAATTTCGGCGATCTGGCAAAGGGAACCATATCCGGAACGGTCTTTGACGATTTTGACGGCAACAGCAACCGGGATGAGAACGAAGACGGCATAGCGGTTGTGAAAGTGGAACTTCTGGACGAGGACGGAGAAGTCATTGACACGATACTGACAGAACCGGACGGCTCCTATCTCTTTACCGAGGTCATGCCCGGGGCCTACAGTGTGAGAGAGACCGATCCCGAGGGCTTTAAGAGTACCAGCCCCAACACGGTTTCCGTGAGTGTGGCACCCGGAGGATCCGCAACTGCGAACTTCGGAGACAGCGCAGAGGGGACCATCTCCGGCAAGGTCTATGACGACCTGAACGGCAACCGGACCCCCGAAGATGGGGAGCTTGGCATCGGTGATGTCACTGTGGAACTGGTGAATCCTGAAACAGGAGAGGTTATCGCCGAAACAAAGACCGCATTGGACGGTTCCTATCTCTTTACCGAGGTCATGCCCGGGGCCTACACTGTGCAGGAGAATGATCCTGACGGCTTTG
>QMTT01000171.1 GCA_003663565.1 Thermoplasmata archaeon | reverse complement strand
TTCCTGATGACATATCCCAGCTAGAGCCGATAAGGATCGTTTACAAGACTGCAGATGGTAGATATCTTGCAATATCCACAGCTTATGGTCTTGAGGAGCATTATGATGTACTTTCTCATCTTAGAGAGTCCGGCGTGGAGTTCGATTATTACATTACAGTAGGAGAAACAATAAAGGATGAACCCTTGGTTAGAATAAGGAAAAACTTATCTGTAAGAATCCGATGTGCAAATTGTGGAAACATAATTGAGGGAGAACCCATAAAGAAAGTGATTATGAGAAAAATCTATTACTTCTGCAGCGAGGAATGCCTTAGAGAGTTCAATAGGTATTGAGTGGTGGTTCTATGGGACTAGATCAGGTGGACATAGATGTTCTAAAAAACCTTATTATTAACAGTAGAATGACAATATCGGAGATAGCAAAGCGTATAAGTAGAACTATAGCCAAGACAACCGTGCACTATAGAATACAGAAGCTTGAGAAAGAGGGGATTATAAAGAAATACACAGTAGAATTGAACTATGATAAGCTAGGATACCCAGTACTTGCTTACATTCTTGCGACATACGATCCAAACGTCAAGATATCTCAAAAAGATCTCATAAAGAGGATTTCCAAGATACCAGGAGTTGAAAGGGTGTATATAGTCACAGGAGACTGGGATCTTATAATAGAAGTTAGAGCAAAGAGCGTAAGAGAGCTTGGTGATCTTATAGTGGACAGACTCAGGGTAATGCCAGGAATACTAAGGACAATGACGTGTATAGTATTGCATTCTGCAGGAGACGGTCCTTTGAACATACTAGAAAACTTAAAATGGGAAAAGGGGCAGGAGACTTTATGAATTTCGTTGTGTGTCATCGCGTAGGCGTGTCATGGAAGGCCACGCGCCAAAGTACTCTCCAAAACAATGGGGGTAGTGCCGTTGGCCTTGACAGACACTAGTAAAGCCGTCCGGATGGTTAATGTGGAACTCCCTACCACGATACAAAACGAAACAGTAAGGAGAAACGGAAATGGGTATAAATAGAAAAATGGACAGATTAGTGCTCAAAAATGTTATATAAGTATCATGAACTTCTTCTAGTAATCCAAAAATGTGTATGAGGTGACAAAAGATGGTGCTTAGCCCCGATGACAAGAATTACATAGAAGACCTTTTCAGTAAGGAGTTAAGGGATCCTGTCAAGCTAATAATATTTAAGAAGGAAGGTTGGAAGTATCTCGAGAATTTAAGGGAAGTGCTTGATGAGATAGTATCCCTTTCAGGAGGTTTACTTTCTTATGAGATACATGACTACGAGAACGAAAAAGATCTTGTGAAAAAATACAACGTGGATAAGGCTCCTATAATTCTAATAACAAGAAATGGAGAAGATTTGGGAGTGAGGTTTGCAGGAACACCGTTTGGGTATGAGTTCAGCACATTCCTCGAGGCCATAATAAACGTATCCAAGAAGTCTACAGATCTTCCCAACGACGTTAAAGAACTTATTAAGAAGATAAATGAGCCTGTAAAGATCGAAGTTTACGTTACACCGTCATGTCCATATTGTCCAAATGCTGTAGCGACAGCGCACAAATTTGCGATAGAGAATGAGTACATAATCGGAGAAGGCGTAGAGGCTTATGAACATGAAGAGTTAGCAAATAAGTACGGGGTATCAGCAGTCCCTCACATAGTGATAAACAATGGAGCTCGTATGTTTGTTGGAGCGTATCCCCCTAAGGAGTTTGCTCTTGAGATACTAAAAGCCATAAGAAAAGCCTAAATAAAGCTAGTTTAATGTCCTTTTTTCCAGTTCATTATTTTTTCATAGTACTCTTTTGCAGCTCTTTTAGGATCATCAGATCTGTATATGGCTCTACCTACTATCACATAGTTTGCTCCTGCTTTGAGCGTTTCTACGAGCTCACCGCCTTGTGCCCCCACGCCGGGGGATATTATAATTTTACTCTCGAAGTGCTTTCTAACGTCCCTTATTATGCTAGGTCTTGTCGCAGGTGCAACAATACCATCAACGTCTGCTGACTCGATGATCTCTAGTAGTCTGTCATAGACTCTAGAGAATACATCCTCAACGCCTTTATGAGTCATATATACCAGAGCAAAAACTTGGCTTTCGTAAGACCTAGCAACTTCTACAACGCTCTGAAGTGTATATAATCCAACGAAGCTATGTACTATTACCCCTCTAGCTCCATTTTCAAAGGCTTTTTCTGCGATGATCCTAGAAATCTCTGGAATATCAGCTATTTTGAAGTCACATATTACAGGAGCATAATCAGAAACTTTCTTTATTATTTCTACACCATTGGATAAGATTGCGGGCCATCCTATCTTATAAGCGCTGACATACTCCGCAGTATCCACGACTACTTTCATCAGGTGTCTTTCGTCGAGGATGTCTAGAGCGACGATAAGTCCATAGTCATTTATTCTTAAGACCATTTTTAGCCCTCCAGACGTCTGATATAACCTGTCTCACATAATAGGCTGCAAGTATCGACGTGATGCCGTTATCATACGGGGGTGTTATCTCAACTACGTCGAAACCCACTAAACGACTGGAAAAGTGCTCTATTACGAGGGATACTACATATGGATCAAGTCCAAACGGCTCAGGCGTACCAACTCCCGGGGCATATGCAGGATCAAGACCATCCATATCAAGGGTAATGTATATGGGCATGTTCCTAGATGATGCTTCGATGTCTTCAAGAACTTTAAACAAACCCACAGTTCTTATATCGAAGGGACTGTACATAAGTATATGTGTTCCCTGAGAAGAAAGTTTGTCAAAGAATAATATTTCCTCCGGAGAGATTGATCTCACACCGATTATTGCTATGTTTTCCACACCGATAAGTTCAGAGACTCTTTTCATAACACAAGCATGAGAATAATGATCTCCAAGATACTCATCGCGAAAGTCGGAGTGTGCATCAATGGATATCACAAATGGTTTAATGCCCTCTTTAATAAGACCTTTTATAGCTCCAAGGGTTATTGTATGTTCTCCTCCTAACCCTATAGGAAATTTGCCCTCAGACACAATTTTACTCACAGTGAACTCGACAGTGTCAATCATTGATGCAGCGTCTCCAAATTCTCCTAGATCTCCCATGTCGTGTATTGGTATATTTCTCAAGTCGAGTTTGCTCT
Organism: Thermoplasmata archaeon; assembly: GCA_003663565.1. The sequence continues at coordinate 344 of QMTT01000171.1, read as the reverse complement.
TGAAGAAGATGCTTTCATAATTATAAGATGCTCTTCTGATTTCCTCTGGTGCATATCTCTGGCCTACTCTAAAAGATGCAGATCTATCATATGGGACTCCATAAATAACAAAATATGCATCAAAAAATGATGAAAGGGCATCGGCAAAAAGAGTCATGGGGCTCAAGCCCTCGTTATCTTGGCTTTACCCATGGACACTATATATTGGACTTCCTTTCCTGGTTGTAACCTTTCTCTGATCTCAGGGTCATCAGGCATTGAAAGTTCTAGCGTCTCGTATGTATCAAGATCCATTATTTGTACTGTATCACCCATGACTGCTATAACCTGCCCCTGTCTCTTGT
>QMTT01000170.1 GCA_003663565.1 Thermoplasmata archaeon | reverse complement strand
TGTTTTACTATCCTTTCTTCTTATTATGTATATCTTGCCTCGATACTCTACGATATTCTCCGAGTTTTCCTCTTGGGCCATTGTGTTCATCCATATGTCTAATATAGTGTCTACAAAATTTTCCCCACAAGTTTCTAAGATTTTTCCGTTTTCATCCAGTCTCGCAATACCGACCACGTTCTCTGATGGCAATACTTCTATGGTATTTTCACTTCTTATCAGCACAAACTTCTTACCGTTTTTCTTAATAATTGCTACATGTCTCTTTCCGTCGATAAGATCTCCGAGATCCTTCTCAAAGTGACTAAGTTCCATAACTAGCCATCTCTTTGGAACGATACCTGAGATCCCTAAAGACAATTCCTTTGCGATTACCTCTGGAACGTACATGTTTCCCTCATCTATTATGATCATCTCTCTAGAGCTCTCGAATTTCTTCATGGCAATTTTCTCTATCTTAAGATATAACTTTTCAATCGCGATTTGTTTTTTATTTTCAACCATAAGGAGCGCAAGTACTATTATAAGCGCCATTGAGGTAGCTATTACGCCTATGGCATATGTGTGTCCTACGTTAACGCTTCCCCGAATAACACCTATAGGGATGAGAAGTATGATTCCTATTATGAAAAGTATGAGAGCATACGTTATGGACTCCAATACAAGTAACTTATCGCTCACACGTTTGGACTTAGCTTTTGCATCCAGCAAAATAACTTGAAGAACGGCCATTATGGACATTATTCCAAGGCCTACAATGGCATAATAAAGGGGTAATCCAATATTCCCCTGTTTTTGTACTATGAGTACCTCTCTAACAATGAGAGCTAATACTGAGAAATAGCTTCCCATGACTATAAGCTTACACAGTTTTCTGCTTAGCTTTAGTCCCATAATATATCACGCTATAGCAGTTAGTAAAAAGTACAAGGGACCATAAAGAAACTTCATGACATTATTGAATTCGTGTCCAGATGTTCCTTGGGGTTCTGTGCAACATATACTATTTCATTTTACTTAAACGAATAAACATAATTTTAAAGGCTTACTTCCAATTATTGATATCATAAAACGTTTCAAGTTTTTCTTGTATAGTTTTATTTGGGTATTACCCCAAAGCGTGAGGAGGTGCTTGTGTGCTAGAGAAAATATTCACTGAAAACGCTCCAAAACCTGTGGGACCGTATTCACAGGCCATAAAGGCTGGGAATTTCCTTTTTATAGCAGGACAGATACCACTAGATCCCAAGACAGGTAAGATCGTTGGCGAAAATATAAAGGAACAAGCTAAGAGGGCCCTTGAGAACATAAAAGCCATAGTAGAAGCTGCCAAGGGAAGACTAGAGGACATAGTAAAGGTTAACGTATATATACGTGACATAAAACTTTTCGGAGAGTTCAATGAAGTATACGAAGAGTTCTTTGGTGAACACAAGCCGGCAAGAGCTGTTGTTGAGGTATCAGGTCTCCCAAAGGATGTGCTCGTTGAGATAGAGGCTATAGCATATATACCAAGGAGAAAAAGAAGGAGAAAACGTCGATAGAGATTTTTACTTTTATTATTTTTTCTTGTACTCCTTTACAACCTCAGCAAGCCTCTTAATTCCCTCGTTTATCTGCTCTATAGTTGGATAACTGAAGTTCAGCCTCATGGCGTTCTTCCCTAGCTCTCTTGCGTTTTCTGGATAGAATGCCCTACCGTGTACATATGCCACACCACGCTCAAGTGCTGTTTTCACCATTTCCGTTGTGTCAACGCCCTCCACGGTTACCCAAATGAACATTCCTCCAACAGGATTCGTCCAATCTGTGCCTTCTGGCATATATGTCTTAAGGGCATTTATCATTGCTTCCTTTTTCCCTTTATATATATTCTTTATCTTCTCAACATGTTTTTCTAGGTATCCTCTCCTCAAGAACTCATTTGCTGCCATCTGTGTTACTGACGGAGTACACAGGTCTGCTGCCTGTTTCGCAAGTACCAGCTTCCTTATAAATTCCTTATGACCTGCTATGAATCCAAGTCTGAATCCAGGTGATAGTATCTTAGAAAAGCTACTCATGTATATGACTCTGCCCTCATCGTCGAAAGCTCCAAGATGGTTAAATTTCACGCGATCATCAAATATTAAATATCCGTACGGATTATCTTCGATTATTATAGTATCGTACTCATATGCCAAGTCAACAAGCTTTCTCCTCCTATCATTCGGCATCGTAGTTCCAGCAGGGTTCTGTGCCGTAGGTACTGTGTATATGAACTTCACGTTCTTCCCTTCCTTCCTCAGTTTCCCTAACTTCTCTTCAAGCAGATCAACCTTCATCTCTTCCTTGTCCAATGGTACTACCTCAAAATTAGGTTCAAAGTACGCAAATGCATTTAGCGCAGCTAGGTATGTAGGTGCTTCAACTATTATTGTATCCCCAGGATCTATAAAGACTTTTGCAATGAGATCCAATGCCTGTTGTGATCCCGTGGTTATGACTATATTATCTAGGTCTTCTATAGCTTTAAACCCATCTTTTTTAAGCATCTCTAGGATGGTCTCCCTTAGTGGGTTATAACCCTCTGTAGTCCCATACTGTAGTGCTTCTTCTCCAAGCTTCCTTTCCGAAAAAATATAAGAGAATATTTCCTTCATTTCTTCCACTGGAAAAGTCTTAGGATCCGGCATTCCTCCTCCAAAGGATATTATGCCACCCTTCTTTATCCACTTAAGAAGCTCCCTAACTTCAGATGCCCTAAGCCTTTTACCTATGCCTGAGAAGAACTTCTCAGTAACTATCATATAACCACCAATATTCTCCTCGCTTATTTCAAAGCACATTAAAACAATGCTAACTCGAGGTAATTATTGAACTTGTATAGAACTATTGCCATTTGCGATCACGCAGTATGCGTTGATATCTTCTCAGTCATGGCTAATCATGTCAAGACATCTCTTAACATGCTGTTCATATAAAGTCTGAGAACATCAACTACAAACTCCTAAACTCAAAGGGTATTACGAAAACAATACAAGAAACAGAGGCTTATAGTGGGGCCGGGGCCGGGATTCGAACCCGGGTCACGGGGTCCACAGCCCCGCAGGATTTACCAGGCTACCCCACCCCGGCCAGTTGATTTTGCTATACTAATTTCAACAGTAAGTTATATATGAATGTTTCCTAGAGATTGTTTTTTAGTATGCTTTTGTCAAGATATTTAAGTATTATTTGTGTTGTGATTTTTGATGCACTATGATAAGATTATACAAGGTTTTTTGGGATCACGAGAATGCTCAACTGAGGATTGGAGGATCTTAAGGCAAACATCCTTACTACGAGAACACTTTCACTATCGCAGGTATTAAGAGCAGCCAAAATAAATAAGAATGAGTACAGGAGGAAACGGTTCATCTACGTGGTTGCCCACGCCCTATATTTGAGCAACTACGGAAACCTTAGCAATGGGCGCGGGCTTCCCCCTCTCGTGCCTCATCATGATCAGCACGTCATTGGAGGCGACATTGATCGCCA
>QMTT01000169.1 GCA_003663565.1 Thermoplasmata archaeon | reverse complement strand
CGCCACATTCGGGACAGGTCTTGTCGAACTGCCAAGTATGATGCTCACCTATAAAATATTTAACAGTTTCGCAAGGCGAAGATATTGTATAACCTTGCCCTTGCAGCATACGAGGTGCCAAGAAGATGGGTCTAAGTGGTGTTATAGAAATTAGGTTCCATGGTAGAGGTGGTCAGGGAGCTGTTACAGCAGCTAGACTTCTTGCAATGGCGGCGTATAAGGCAGGATACAAAGGGGTTCAAGCATACCCATTTTTCGGTGCTGAGAGACGTGGAGCACCAGTTGTAGCCTATTTTAGGATGAGTAAGGAGAAGATAAAGTTACACAGCACTATAAAGAACCCAGATGCCATAGTAGTTCTCGATGATAGTCTTCTAGACGTTGTTGATGTCACTAACGGATTGAAGGATGGGGGAAAGGTCATAATAAACACATCAAATCCAGAAAAGGTTAAGGAAAAAATAGACACGAAGAAGTTTAATGTTTACTGTGTTGACTGTACTTCCATAGCGTTAGATCTTGGTCTCGTGATTGCGGGAATACCTGTGGTAAACACAGCAATACTCGGTGCTCTCAGCAAAGTACTGAAAATACCAGTAGAGAACGTTGTTGAGGCTGTTAAAGAATCTTGGAGAGGTTCTGTAGCTGAGAGAAATGCTCAAGCAGTCTTAAAGGCATATGAGTCTGTTATGGAGGTGTCATAAATTGACAGAGGATACTGTTAAGTATCTACCACTTTCAAAACCAAAAATTGGGATTTCAGGAAAGACTGGTTCTTGGAGAATCTTTGCTCCAGAAATAAACTATGATAAGTGCGTAAAGTGTTACATCTGTGTAGTGGTGTGTCCTGAAGCCTCAATATTTATAGAAAACGATCGCCCAAAGATAGACTACAATTACTGTAAGGGTTGCGGAGTTTGTGCTCGTGAGTGTCCAGTAAATGCTATAAACATGAGGAGGGAGAGATGATGTCAGAGAGGAAGGTTATAATTGATACTGGTAATTCTGCTGTTGCCTATGCTGTTAAGGATGCGGAGGCAAAAGTTATAGCAGCTTATCCTATAACTCCTCAAACGACTATTGTTGAAAAGATAGCACAGTTCATAGAGTATGGTGAGATGGACGCAAAAATGATACGTGTTGAATCAGAACACAGTGCCATGGCAGCGATCATAGGGTCAGAAGCCATGGGAGTTAGATCCTTTACGGCAACGTCTTCTCATGGACTAGCGCTTATGCACGAGATGCTTTGGTATGCTGCAAACGCTAGATTGCCAGTGGTTATGGCTGTAGCTAATAGAACCTTAGGACCTCCATGGAACATATGGGCAGACTGGGGAGATGCCATGGCGGATCGTGACATAGGGTGGATTATTAGCTGGGCGGCGAACAATCAAGAGGTATATGATTTTACGCTGATATCGTATAGGGTTGCAGAGGATAAGAGGGTTGCTCTTCCAGCAATGGTAAACCTTGAAGCATTCGTTCTTACGCATACAAGCATGCCCTTTGAAATATGTGGCAAGGAGGCTAGGGAATTTCTCCCAGAATATGATCCCATATGGAAGCTAGATCCTGATGATCCTGTGATCATGGGGAACATATTCTCTCCTGCAGATACAATGAAGCTTAGATGGGACATGTGGGAATCCATAAAACGTGCTCGAAAGGTCATCTTGGGGGCTATACAAGAGTACAACGAGATGTTTAACAGAGACTATGAGGGTCTCATAAAGACATACAGGATGGATGATGCAGACTACGCCATAGTAAGCATGGGTACCATTGGTGAGGAGGCGGAGGTTGCGGTAGATGCCCTAAGAGAAGAAGGTCTTAAGGTCGGTGCCATTAGGATAAACTTCTTTAGACCATTTCCAAGAGAAGATCTAGTAAACGTTCTAAACAGTGTGAGTAGGATAATAATCATAGAAAGATCAGCGTCCTTGGGAGCTTATGGTCAAATATTACAGGATCTGGGACCAACGATCCTCTTAGAGAAGTTACAAGTAGATGTAAATGATGTCTTTATGGGCATAGGCGGGACAGATGTATCATATGAAGATATAGTAAACGTTGTGAAGAGGGCTATTAAGGGAGAGCTGAAGACGTTATATTGGTATGGGTCTGAGAATTGGTGAGAGTTATGGTCGCCATAAGAGACCTCGCTAAGATGGAAGACTTACTTCTAAAGGGTAATGCTGCATGTGCAGGTTGTCCTATAGGCATTGCCCTGAGGACTACACTTAAAGCATTAGGTAAAAAGACAATAATGTTCGTTCCGGCCTGTTGTACTTCAGTAGTTCAGGGTATAGGTCCTGGAGCTGCAATATCAGTACCCCTCTTTAACACGGCATTTGAAACAGCGGCATCTGTAGCATCAGGTGCTGCAGCAGCTGCTGAGATTCTTGGAAAAGATGTGACAATATTGGCATGGGCTGGAGATGGAGGTACGTATGACATTGGACTACAGGCGATCTCAGGAGCTGCTGAAAGAGGAGATAACGTATTGTACATCTGTTATAACAACCAGATGTATAGTAACACTGGTATCCAGCGTTCTGGAGCCACACCTTTAGGAGCTTGGACAACGACAACCTGGACTGGAAAGACAGAGCATATGAAGGACATGGGAATGATACTCATTGCTCATAGAGTTCCATACGTTGCAACGGCATCAGTGGGCTATCCAGATGACATATATGATAAGGTCAGAAAGGCAAAGGAGAAAAAGGGCTTTAGGTACATAGACATATTGGCACCTTGCCCACCTGGATGGAGATTTCCAAGTGACATGACAATAAGGCTTGGGAGACTTGCCATTGAAACAGGATTCTGGCTTCTCTATGAGTATGAAGATGGAGAACTTAGATTTAATGGATACACAAAGCTTGTCGCTGAAGGTAAGAAAGAGTTTAAGCCAGTAGAGGAGTTCCTGAGATTGCAGGACAGATTTAGACACCTATTCGAGCCTAAGAGAAGGGATGATATACTTGAAGAAATTCAGAGATGGATAAAGGAGCGCTTCGAGTGGTATCTCTCTCTTGCCAAGATATGATTACTCGTGCTTTTGTATGAACTTATTTTTCTAATCTTAGACTTCCTTTTCATTTTACATTTTTCTTTTGAAAGTCTCGCCGTTTTAAGCTGTTTTTGTTTTGTGATAGTTTGTAGAAAATTATAGATAAATAATATAAAAGTGTTGCGTGTAATTGTTGTGGTTAGTATAGAGGCAACCCCGCTGCAGGAATCTGCTAATACCCCAAGAGGGGCGGTTAGTGAAGTGCCCTAACTGTGGTCTCATTGAGGATAGGGATTTTATCGCAGCCTTAAACCTTCGGATGTGGGGCGTTAGGGGTTCCCCCGAAAGGGTTGGAGGTTCCGAGGCTTTCGCCGATGAGGGACCTATGAAGACCAATCCCTACGGGATTATAGTCCTCGAGAAGCAGAGAGTGGGGATTAAAATTCCACGAGATCACACTAACTCCTCCCGTAGGGAGAACCCCTATCTCCTGACGAGACATGTGGATCTAGCGAAGCTTCGATACGCATCGAGCTACAAAGAGAGAGTAT
>QMTT01000168.1 GCA_003663565.1 Thermoplasmata archaeon | reverse complement strand
TCCCGGTTATCAGCCGGGCGCTCTGACCAGGCTAAGCTACGGGCCCCTTTGATGTCCTTTATATTGCTACGTTTAACCTTGAGTCAGTATAATTAAGAAAGAAGAAACCTTATAAAAATTACACGGTATCATCTGATCTTTGATATCCTGTTTATCAGGTATGCAAGGTGCCATTCCGAGAACTCTGCGAAGTATGTCTTGTATCCTAACGAGGATACTCCCTTTTCGAATATCTCATTCATTACTCCCTTTATTGCCCCTGTGAGACTCTTCTTTCCATCAAGTCTTTCTCTTACAAGCTTAATCGCTTCTACTGCTGCATTAAGCTGCCCTTTTTCGATTATAGTAGCCCTGAATAGTCTGTCCATGGCTATTGTGTAACTCCTCTTTTGTGAGCTTATCTTTATCTTTCTGTCACCTATCTTATATTCTCTTATCTCTGGAATGAAGCCCTGAGATGGCCTTCTTGATTTCGGCCTCGGTATTTCAACGTCTTCTACTGTTGGTTCTTCAGGGATCATCATTTTACCTACGATCTCAAACTTGTTCATTCTGTAAACGACGTAGGATTTCTTTAAGAGGTCCTCTGAGGTTTCTATTCCAAGTATTATCGAAAGATCGTACTTATCCGAAAGGACCACTGCCGTCTGGGGTAGTGTCTTACAGCTATCCCCCTTTCCTCTTATGAAATACGGGTCAGCGTATTCTTCGTCTATGATCACTGCAGGAGCTCTAAGCTCCATTGCCTCCATAAGTGATGCCACCTGCGATAGGTAGGTATCGGCAGAGTATGTCCTCGCATCCATCACATTTATCTCAACACTAGGATGATCCTGTATGTATGGAGAGACGTCCACACCCCTTATCACACGGCCAAGTTCAGAACTTATTATGGGAATGTGATCAACGGATTTTATCCATTCTCTTCCATCGCCTGGCTGGAATATGTAAAATCCCCTGGAGATCGCCAGTAACAGTGTGCTCTTTCCAGCATATTTCACGCCATAAAACGATGTTATCCCCTTTCTTATCAATAGTCCTTCAACGACCTTGCCACTTGGAAGCTCTATTGTCGAGAGCAGGTCTTTACTGATGGATATAGGCTTCGCACCGTGCTCCGGATCTGGATTTGATCCGTTCCCGATAAATGCTATACAGTCCTCTTCTTTGAGGACTCTTATTATATGCCTCTGATCATTTATGCTCGTTATGAGGTCTTTGATATTCTCTTTTTCCACCTTGTTGAGGGAATGCCATTTCAGGGAGTCGGCGAGTATAGGGATCCTTTCCACTAATGCTTTCTCTAAAGCTTTACCATTTATCTTCGAGCCCTTTTTTGGTGTCTCGAACTCTATCCTTATTGTTATGTCCCTCTTTCGAACGGTGGTCACATTTCTATCAAGTATAGCGTTTGATGCCTTGTAGGGCTTTAACCAGGGGATATCTCTCAGAGATTTTGCTACCTTCTTTGTTATGAAGTGGGATATTGCTATGATCCCCTCAGGATTGCTCATTATCCAGTCTGGATAATCATTCCTTATTGTTATCGCTAGTCTTCCTCTGTCATGTGCTCTCTTTGGAGTTCTCTCTATCGTTAGTATGTTACCGTTCTCGATGTCAAACCTGTCTCTTATGACCTTTATGGATGAAAGTGATCCTCCATCAAGGTTTTTCACAAGTGTTTCAAGCTCGTTAAGGGTTCTCATTCCACATGCACCTCTCTCACGAGATTCAAAATTTAAATTGGAGCACATTTAATAAATGATACTACACGTGAGGTGCTGTTATGGGATCAAGGTATTACTTCACAGCAGAAGTTGCAGAGAAGATACTCTCTGGAGAGGAACTCGTAAGCTTGGATCTTAACATTAGCAAGACTGTCGTGAGAAAGGTTGGTGATAATTACTATCTGCCAAATGGTGATGCCATAGAAAAGGAAGATCTGGAGTACATTGCAAAGAGAAAGGGCCATGTATTCATGTATGAAGATGGAATATTTTACGACCTTGTAGTGAGAGAACCAAGCTTCTATAAGCTTGTGCCAACAGAGAAGGCCCCCACTGTGGAGATAAATGGTATAAGAATGCATAGAACAAAGGATCTTGATCCTTGGGAGGACGCTAAAAGAAAGGTCTCTCAGATAAAAGTGAGAGGTACTGTGTTGGATACATGCATGGGCTTGGGATACACGGCCATATGGGCCAGGAAACTTGGGGCTAGTACCGTGATCTCCGTGGAAAAGGACGAGAACATAATATTCCTGGCGTCGTTGAATCCATGGTCATCGGAGGTCTTTAACGATCCTAATATAAACGTGATAAAAGGAGACGTGTTCTATGTCGTTCAATACATAAGAGATGAGACCATTGACGCAATAATACATGATCCGCCAAGGATATCCCTCGCTGGTGAACTCTACTCTGCAGAGTTTTATAGGGAACTTTATAGGATACTGAAGCCTGGAGGATTCCTCTATCATTATGTAGGAAGACCTGGAGCACGCTACAGAGGGAAAAATTACATAAGAGGTGTCATGCTCAGACTATCAAGATCTGGATTCATTGTCAGAAAGACAGAAGATAGCACAGGAGTTATCGCGCGAAAGCCCACTAGGAAACAACTGAAACGCATAGAAAAGGAACTCAAAAGAATGGGAGTTCTTGAGAACGAGTAATTTCAAGTCGCAGTTTCATCTGGCTCCTGATGGATAAGAACTTCTGCAACGTTCTTTATTCTCTTCTTTATCATTTCCTCTATCCTATGGGATATCTCATGTGCCTCTACAAGCGGTATGTCTTTCTCCTTGAAGTGTAAGCAGAACTCAACGAAGAGTACTCCTCCGTAGTTTCTTACCCTTATGTCATGCACATCTGAAATTTCCTTTATACTACTCACTATTTCTTTGATACTCTCGACAAGGTCCCTTGGTACGAAATCTGTGAGGTTTCTAATGGCATCCCTAAGGATCTTTAGACCTTCATATACTACTATCACTGCTATGGCTATCGCAACGATCCTATCTACAAAAGGGTTTCTAAGGATGTATGTGAGGCCCAAGCTTACTATCACGAAAGCCGTTATGAATGCGTCTGCCATGTGATGAGATCCATCGGCTATGCAAAGTGTTGATCCATATTTTCTGCCAAGTTTCTTTGCCCAATAAGCAAGTATGGCCTTAGAAGGAACCACTACAACAGCTGTAAGTATTGCATATATTATCATATCGTATCTTATGAACACTTCCTTTGATGACACTGCTACTATGCTTTCTATAGCAAAGTAAAGACCTATGAAAAAGAGCATAAGACCCATAAACAGCGAGGCCAGGTCAGTCACTTTGCCATGTCCATATGGATGATCTTCATCAGGAGGCTTAGAGGCGATCTTGCTCGATACTATGACAACTACTGAAGTACTCGTGTCACTGAGCCCATGCCAAGCATCCACGATAAGCGATGCACTTCCAGACAGTATCCCAGCTACGAGTCTCACTGCCCATAGGATCACATTGACAACAATCGATACTGTGCCTTCCAATATTTCTGCCTTTCTTATACTAGTTGACACTGTGGAGACCATTCTAGAACTCCTCTATGGACTCTTT
>QMTT01000167.1 GCA_003663565.1 Thermoplasmata archaeon | reverse complement strand
ATGTCTTTACCTATTGAACTACCCAGGTGGATATTCGCTTCTGTGAGTAAACACTTTAACGACTCTATATATGTAGCTCATGCTGTCCCACTTTTCATTGAGGGTCAGTTAAGGGCGACAAGCGAAGAAAAGGATTTCACAGAGTTGCGGGTAGATGGTCCTTATTTATCAGAGACTAGCAAACAGTATTGGCGAACATATATAGAAGTCAATATAGCTGTACAATCTGTGATGGATGATCAAGATTATCACAGAATACACAATACAGTAGGGGTGGTAGTATTTGCTTTTACAAGTATTAGAGTGTATAAGTATGGCGATGGTCTTACTGATGATCAGAGTTTGGTAGGTTGTCTAAAGTTAATAACAGACGCAAGAGGTAAAGACCGTATACAGGTTAGTCATTTTGGTCAATTGGATCCAGACAAAAGACTTTTACAGGCTACTGTAGAAGCCCATTACGAAATGTTTTATGAGGAGGTTTGATAATGAAATTGATTGGTATTCTTGCTAACCCTCAGATCCCTGTGTATGCACAGATTGATCTGAAGTATGCAACGCTTAGGCTAAAGGATGGTGCTTCTGCTGAAATCATCATCAAAGTAGGTGAAGGTAATTTGTCCTACACCGAACGTCGTAATATTGAGTACACCCTTGACCGTGGTGTACTTGATGAAGTGCGAGAAGGTGATGAAGTCCCTGTAGAAGTTAGCATGGACCTGGTTTGGGAGTGGGTCACGGGCGGTTCTGAATCAGGTGATGTGGGTACGGTTGAGGACTTTCTCAAGAAGAAGGGTCAGTATTCAGGTAATACCTCAACAGATTCAGACGCTTGTCGGCCTTATGCTGTAGATATTGAAGTGGAGTATGTTCCTGACTGTAGTGTTGAAGATAAGGAATATATCACGCTTTCTGATTATCGCTATGAAGAGCTTGCACATGACTTGCGTGCGGGTACTATTGCAACAAGTGGCCAGTGTAACATTACTGAGGCTACGGCTGTTCGTCTGCCTCAATCTACTTAAGCTTATTTGAAAGTCTGAACGAAGGGGATTACTATGAAATATCTAGGAAAAGTTATTAACGCACCTACTGAAGAAATTATTGTAATACCACGTACTACTGGTAACATTACGCTCAAAATTCAAGCTGTGTTGGATTTTGATGAATTTGAAGCATTGTGTCCAACTCCTGAACCTCCGGTTAAGATGGTGCCAGGTGGTGCTAAAATAGCTAACGCTGAAGCACCATCTTACCTTGAGGCTATCGATGCTTGGGCGAGTAAAAAGTCAAGTTGGTTGATTCTCAAGGCTTTGCAGGCTACCTCTGAACTGGAATTTGAAACTGTAAATATGTCAGACCCAGAAACTTTTAACAACTATGACAAAGAGTTCAGAGCGGCTGGTTTTTCCTCTATGGAAATTGCAATGATTGTTAATAAAGTGACTGACACTTGTGGTTTGAATTCTGAGAAGGTTGAGGCTGCGACAAAAGCTTTTTTAGCTGGTCAGGAACTTCCGCAAGACATGTAGTCTTACCAAAGTTCCGGTCTGAGGTGTATGCTATTTGGAAAGCTTGTGAAAGATTGGGGGTGCGACCTCCAGACGTAAAAGCAAGTTGGGAAGATAACCATGTTTGGAGTCAAGCTTTTCTGTTAGGGTACAGTCAACTTCGAGATTTAGAAGAGTCTGAGATGAGGTAAATTACTAATGTTCACAGGTGTCCTTGTTAGCCCCCATATTGATGATAAAGGCTATAAGAAAGAGCTAGACACCGAGATGCAGCTTTTACTTAGGGACGCCGCTAAGGAGTTTGTACGTGCTACACTGACTAAGATACCTGTACAGACAGGGATGGCAGCTAGTACGCTCAAGCCTCTTGGCAGACATCTTGGGATGCTTCTCAAGGTATCTGCCAATAGGCCACCTAGGAAAGTTAAAAACCCAAGTGCTAAGAATTATAATAAGTCAGCAGCTAGGGGTGAGGCTTTTCAACGTTTTGAATTTTTTGAGACACATTTTCGTTATACTTTTGTGTTCAGTACGACCTTGTACCATTACTATCTTAATGAACTATTATCAATACAAAATGTAGCATCATCTCCTTGGGGAAGTTTGAAAGTAGGTTCTGAAGCTTTTTTTACATACGTCAATGATAACTATAAGAAGTATATACCAAGCTTGAAACCCTTTATCTCAACACGTAAGATAAGGATAAAATAATGTCTGCAGGCGGCGAAGAACTATATACTAAAATAGGCTTTGATGTAAATCAAGCAGCCGGTGGTATAGCTGAATTGGCTAGAGCTATAAATCAAGTAGAGAGTGAGTTTGCCAAGCTTGCTACTGCTACGACCTCATACAACAAAAAAGGTAAGGCTACCCAGGTCGTGCTACAGGGACAAAATCAAGAAGCAGCCAAACTTACAGTAACCTTGAAAAAGTTAGCAAACGGTACAGTTGAATCTGGTAAGGTTGTTAAAAGATCTTACGAAGAAAGTGAAGCGGCTACAAAACGAGCCAATAAAATTCAAGAACAGTTCGCTAGGGATCAAAAAACTCAAGCTTCCCGTAAGACAAGTTATCTAAAGATACAAAAGGCTAACCTAGATGCAGAACTAAAAGCTATACAAAGAAATGCATCAGCTGTTGAACTAGCTAACCAAAAACGGTTTGCTGCTCTAGTTGCCCAGAAGCAAGCACAGCAACAGTCATCAGCTGCCATACTTAAAGCTATGCTTAAGGATGAGCAAGCACAGAACCGTGCAGCACAACAAGCTATAGATGCAAATAACCGCAGAATAGCTTCTGCTGAACAAGTCGCACAAAGACTAGTTGCAGCCAAGCATAAAGAGTTAACCGCTAATCAAAAGTTAGCTGCAACCATACATGCAGCTATGCTTAAAGACGAAGCTGCTAATAGACGTAGAGAAGATACTGCAAAACGAGCGTCTGCAAAAATAGTAGCAGCTAAGAAACGTGAACAAGCCGCTACTGAAAAAGCTACTAAAGCTACACAAAGATTCGGGTTGACTTGGGAAGGGCTGGGTAGGTTAGTAGGTGTTCAGGTTTTACATAGTGGTATAAGTAAGCTTACAAGGCTTATGGCTGAAGGTATAACTATAGCCCGTGAATATAATTTGCGTATAGCCGAAATTAGAACTATATCCCAAGAGAATCAGTTGACCACAGATGAATGGGCAGCTGGATTACGCAAACTTTCTGAATCATTCGGGCTTGATGCAATAGATCAAGCAGAAGGCGCATATCAAACACTGTCTAATCAGGTGGCCAAAGGTGCAGAGACTTTTAAGTTCATGCAAGCAGCTAATACCTTGGCCGCAACGGGAGTGGCCTCAGTTACAGATTCGGTAAAGCTTTTAACTGCTGGTCTTAACTCATTCCAGTTACCTATTAGTGAGGTAGATCGAGTAGCTGCACAATTCTTTAAGACTGTCGAGTTGGGTCGTACACGAGTCTCAGAGATGGCCAACATCTTTGGTGAAGTAGGTGTACTAGCTAAACAGTCAGGGTTGAGTATCACAGAATTGCAAGCAGCTATAGCTTTCTTAACAAGACAAGGTATCAAAACACCAAAAGTCTTTACACAGCTTAAGGGTATCTTTATTAAGCTTATCAAACCAT
>QMTT01000166.1 GCA_003663565.1 Thermoplasmata archaeon | reverse complement strand
CTGTTGAGGACTACAAGCTCAGGTATTCCTCTTAGATCCTCAATAACCAATAGTTCTTCAGCTTTAATCCCCTCTTCAACACTTAAATCCTTATTGAAGTCTCTAAATAACATTTTAACAACTTCTATTGCTTTAACTTCTTGACCAAAGGCTTTGGATGCTTTAAAGAGAAACTCTGCTTCTTCAAAGATGTTCAAGGAATTAATCATGTGATTATCTGTTCCAAGAAGGATTCTAACACCTGATTCTATCATCGCTTCCACGTTGGGAAATAACCCAAAATAAGCATTTGATCTCGGACAAACCACTACTGGAATACCTTCTGCTGCGACTTCTTTTATGTCTTCTCTAGTTGCTACTGTCATGTGCACGACAAAGGTAGGCTCCAAGTCTAATATCGCTTTTATGTCTTCTCTAATCCTTTCGCTTACATGAATAGCAAACATTTTTCCATGAGAACGCGCTATTTTAGATATCTCCTCTGCAAAACTGTAGTCTACATCGGAAATAGAGCTTAAGTTAAGCCCATCAGAAATTCTTATGATTTCTCTCGCCTCCTCTATATTTCTAGGCCTAGATAAAACTCTAAAGTTTTTAGAGAGTTTCCCAAGAGATACCCCTAGAAGTCCAAGTTCTCTAAACTCGGTTATTATGCCAATGTGTAGTTTCTTAGCAAGCTCTTCTGCCATGTTTAGAGCATATTTAAGATCTTCCCTTGAAGCCTTGCTTAGCATCTTATGTTTTATTCCGTCAGGAGGCGCAACAAGTTTTATTAGATCCCTTTCTTCGGTCATATCCTTTACAATGTAATCTAATAGATGCACATGGGCGTTATGTGGTTTTGGGATCACTATTCCCTTTAAATCTGCATTACCATCAACTCTATGAGATATCGTTTTGACGACTCCCTCATCTATTTCAATTGTTCCATTAATGAACCTCCCATTTTGATATATGTATCCAGATACTCTGTACTCCATAATAGCACACCAGTTGTCGAATTGTATTCCTAAAAGATCCTACCAAGAAGAAGCTCATTCCTCATTGACCTAAATACTATCCATATCATACTTATTCCCATCAAGACAATGTCTCTGATCAAGTGCCAAAAGCTAGTCACATACATTTTCTGCCATTCTAAAGCCTTCTCAGAGTCCCCTAACAATACATTTATTTGTTCATTTGCAGAGTAAAATCCAGCAATATAAGCATCCCTTATTGAATAATACAAGAAAAGTAGGAAAAGCGCTATGAAAACTATGTCAAGTATTAGAAAGAGCCTCCTTATTAGCCTTCTATTCATCCTAATGGTATCAAACCTCAATTATAACACCCTCAGAATATCCTACCCATAGCTATAGATCCTGTGATCCTTAGCTCATTACCATCAAATACATATTCTATCCAGTTTCTACTTTTTACTTGTCCAAGACCAAGTATTCTCAAGAATGTCTTATGAGAAGGTTCAAATTCTTCTTTAAATTCTACAATTCCATCCATAAGGTGTAAGAATGTGCTTACTTCGCTCTCAGAATGCATTCCACTATCAAGAGCATAAAGTCCAGTTGCCATGCTTCGTTTTACTCTTCCAGCAATCATGTATGCTAAACGAAACGCTGCTTGTGGTGATATGTTTACTACGAGTGTTGAGACTGATATGAAACCGAATCTTATTGGTTTTTTGAATATAGATACCTCTCTTATCGCACTATCAACAAGCCTCAGAACCTCAGCCATGTTAGAAAAGCTTTCAACATAGTACACTCCTGGAAGTGTCGAATGATCACCAACAATTCTCGTATAGGCATCTACATACTTCACAAGCCCTTCTTCCTCTAGTGCCTCTAATTCTACATTCGGAGCTCTTATAACGGATGACAAGGTCTCCCTAAACTCATCTGCTCCCTCATTAGTAAGAACAACGACAGCAGGTTCCCCAAGCTCTAAACCTCTTGCTAAAAATCTCACAATAAGCCATTCCTTTCCAATGAATGGTGGACCGTAAATCATAACATTAGACCTTAGCGGGAAGCCTCCGTAGAGGATGTCATCCAGTCGCTTGATTCCTGTCTCGAGTTTCTGAGAGATCATGGACATCCCCCCGAACTCTTTGAGATCATTTCATATAGCTTCTCAAATACCCTAAAAACGCGCTCTTTATCATATGCCACCGTCGGAACGACTGGTATTCCCTTTGGAAGGTTCAAAAGTTCCCTTACTTTCTCTGGAGGTAACGCTCCCTCAAGATCTTGTTTATTCGCTGCAACAACTATGGGTACATCCCTTAAATACAATTTTTCAAGCATTTCCTTAGCTCTATCAAATGTTTCAGGACGCGTACTGTCTACAATAAGTATTACTCCAAGTGCTTCCTTCGCGAGGTATGACAATATCTCGTCAAAGCGCTCCTGACCAGGAGTTCCAAACACATGAGCTGAGATTCCTCCTATGGAAAGAATGCCAAAGTCTAAAGCAACAGTAGTTCCCATAAAGTCTACAGAAACGCTACTCTTAGATATTGTTGAAACAAATGTAGATTTTCCTGAGTTATATGGTCCTGTAATGACTACCTTAGGTATATATACTGTGAACCCAGGTCCAGGAATCTCCACCCTGAATAAATATTTATTTTGAGATATCTCCTTGGAATCTCTCCAACTACAGTGTTTAATCCTAAAATACCTATATTCTCTTAGTTTATATATGTAGCGAGATGCTTCAATTACTACATCAAATCCAAGGGCTCTTACTTCATTCCAGAAGTCCTCAGTGTAAGGCCACTTTCCTATTGCAATTATTACTGAAAACACTTTATGAACAGTTTCCTTAAGATATTTCACCAGGTCTAACCCTGTCTTCTCATCAGAAATGTCTATAATAACTGAAAAATAAGGTATTACTATGAAAGTGTTTTCAGCACCATTCCTGCTTTCGGCCTCTTTTAAAGCGCTATCAAACTGTTTTATCCACGATTCTATATTCGAAGGATTGTCCACATAAAATACACCCTCGATCTTTTCGGCACCAATAAGAGATGAATATCCATCTATAAGTATAAGGTTCTTTTCAATAAGCTCCTTCAACTTGCTCTGAGAAAGCTCGTCAGATGTCTGTATGTTGACTATTTTCTCTTTGAACTTATTGGGAGTCATGCTTGTTAAGGCTACAATGACAATAGACTTTTCTATGACATTTCTCGCTATTTGAATTGATAAGTATTCGCCCTCTACCTCTGGATCATGTTCGACTAAGACAAAAGAATGTCTTTTGAGACCTCCCAAGTACTTATCTATTGGTAGAATTCCTGTCTTAATGAAGTCTTCCATACACATTGTACCTCCTAGTATGTAGCAAAGCTGTGAATTAAATTATGTTGCCATATACATAGGTCTCCCCAAGCATCAGTCCTCAGGCCTGATAATTAACTATCACGTATGTATGCTTTAATATTTTTTCACGTGGATCGATAGTCTCGATAATCATAATCTTTTATTTGCACTTTTTAGTATAACTAACAACCTAGAAGAAGTCTCCAAGTAAATCATACCCTGATAGTTCTCATAAAAAATGATGAATCATGGTGCCGGCGGCCGGCTTCGAACCGGCGACCTTCGGGTCTTCAGCCCGACGCTCTCCCAGCTGAGCT
>QMTT01000165.1 GCA_003663565.1 Thermoplasmata archaeon | reverse complement strand
ATATACGCAACTTCACCGTCAAGTCTTCCCATATTCAGGAATCCCATAGGACCTTGGGTACCTCCAATCCCGTCCACAATTACTCCATTCGAAACTCCAATTATTGACGTATAGGCCCCTCCAATCTCCGCAAGTATGAAACTTACATCACTGTAGTCAATTCCCAGCCTCAATGATTGCTCATATACTCCAAGGACTGTTACACAAAGCTTGTCAGCGGTTCCCATGTCAATCTTATTATATTTTCTATATTTGGGGACCGTTGGAAGGAGTATTACGGATGGTATTAAGTACATCGGAAGATTGTATTCCTTTGCAATTTCAATCATCTTTTTTACTCCTTCTAAAACAGGAAGACTTCTGTCATCTTTTTTTAGCAGTATTGTCGTGAAAAGTTCTTGCGGTGTCAATTCAGAGACCTTTTTCATTGGAACACCATACCCTGAAGGTCCAGCCACTATGTTAGGCTCAACTGACATTATAATATCAATAATGCTCTCAGGATCTTCTACTATAATACTCGTTGGGAGATCCTTGTCCAAGATGACATCGTCTCCTTCTATGCCAAAGATGCTGAAAGAAAGTGTTCCTGGGTCAACACCAAGCCCTAATGATCTCCATGACCTACCCCTCCACATGGGACATATCCTGTTAATAGAATGTCTTATAATAAATTGTGAGTTCATTTACCGAGTGAAGTTCAAAGTTATCATAACTTGGGAGGAGATGTTACCATGACATATGCTGTATTTAAGGGGAGATCCCAAAAGGATGAAGAGATATTCTCCAAGGATGATATTGTAAGCAGACAGAGCATAAGGACTTATGACCTTGCATCTCTTGGTCTTGAAGGCGAAGGTGTTGTAATACTTGTTGAAGGGTCTGAAGATGCAGTAAGAAGGGCAAAAGAGCTTGCAAAGGATAAGCTTGAGATCATAGAGGATGAAGAAGCCGAGAAAATATATGAAAAAATAAAAGAACTTGAGGATAGTGTGTCTATGGGTGTAGGTGCAATTTTTGGCTAAACCCTCTCTATTTTTATTATTCTTGGGCCTTTTCCAATGTAAGATGTGTAAATATCCTTTATACCCATCTCTTTTAGTATCTCAATTGCTGACTCATCGAATGTGAATATGCTATTTCCAATCATACACTGTGAGGCACTTATCCCTTCTTTCCATAGATTTCTTAGTGTCAAAGATGTTCTTTTACTCATTATGCCTACCTCTTGGGCGAACTCATACGAAAGTGAAATGAACTCCTCTAAACTCTGATCAGAATCTAGAAATTCTTCCAGAAGATCATCACCAACTCTATTTATTCTTTCCTTGAATTCAGGATTTTTTATCACACCTTTAGTTTTTATAGGTTCATCCACAACTGCTAATACAACCTTTGTGTTCTTAGGAACTCTTATTCTCTCCACAAGACCCATAGGGGGGATTCCTGGAAGCACCCTAACCTCAAAACCTCCATACCACTCAGCTACAGCATCTCCAAGACCCGTTCCAAGCCTTACCTCGGCAACATGCGTATATTTTAGGGCTTCACCTTCTTCTACCCTAAATAATTTGGTTAAACCATAAAGTGCTGCAAGCGTTCCAGCTGCACTTATTCCAAATCCCTGTGATACAGGTAGTGACGGCTTTATTTGAATTTCTAAACGATACTTAAGGTCATGGTTCTCTAGAAATTGTTTTACAGCAATCTCCGTTGTTTTAGCTGGTTTTCCATTGTATCTTGCTTTGATAGTGACCCTATTGGAGCGTATTCCAAGAATCCTAACTACTGCACCCCTATCAATAGAGAATCCAACGCCTCTTGAACCTCTTTGCAAAGGATTATCATATTCGTCATATATGGAGAATATTCCAGTAATATGCCCAGGGGCATATGATATTATTCTAAAGCGATTTAGAGACAACATTTAAAAGCTCCTCCGCGATCATGCTTTTAGGTCCTTTGACATAAATGGGTTCCTCTCCTCTTTTAATTATATATACTTCTGTGGAATCTGCAGAGAATGCAGTAATTGGGTTTGCAACTACGATGTCCGCTCCAATATCCTCCATTCGCCTTTTGGCTTTATTTATAAGGCTCTCTCCAGTAGTAGGTTCTGTCTTAAAGATCACAAGGAGACCGTCATAGACTTTTCTTATTTCCTCTACGACTTTGGGAGTGGGTTCTAGTTCTATTTTTAGATCCTTTATTCCTGAGGGAATTTTTCCTTTGACTATTCTTTTAGGCCTATAGTCAGATATTGCTGCAACGGATATGACAACATCATAGTCATTCTTAGAGAGTAACTCCAAAGAAGTGTTAAGCATGTCCTTTACAGTAGTCACTCTATAGACGTTTGCATATCTAGAGGGGTCTACTGTTCCTAACGCGTAGACCATATCCACATCTGCACCTCTTAAGTATGCCCTTTTTGCTATCCAATAACCCATTTTTCCAGAGCTTAGGTTTGTTAGCACTCTCACATCATCTATATGTTCAGCAGTTGCTCCAGAAAGTATCAGTATGTGCCTTCCCTTAAGATCTCCCTTGCCGAATGTTCTTATAGCCTCTTTAATGATATCCTCTTTGTCTGGAATCTTTGCCTTGTCTTCTTCTATTTTAGGACTTATTATCCTGACACCTAACCTTTCAAGCTTTTTAAGGTTCTCTTGGACTACAGGATTTCTGAGCATTGTAATGTCCATTACTGGCGCTAACAATATCTTTCTATTGCTCCCAATAGCTACTAACGCTGCTGTAGATACTACGTCATCTGCTATTCCATTTGCTATTTTTCCTATTATGTTTGCAGTTGCTGGTGCTATTATCACACCGTCCGAGTACTTCACATATTTTATGTGTTCAGTCTCACCAGAAAACTTATATACTGGCTCATGTCCAGAAGCAAAGTGAAGAGCTTCTGGGGTTATAACTCTTAACGCCCCCTTAGTCATGAAGGGAATGACGTCAGCACCGTACCTTATAAGCTCTCTTATTATCTTAACGGACTCTACTGATGCTATACTTCCAGTAATGCAGTAAATGATCTTTTTTCCCTCTAAATCTCTTCCCTTAGATCCTTTTATAAGATCACTTGGATGAGTCATTTGTATTACCTCGTTAATCATTACTAAAAGATCTTTGAAAGGAACTGCTTTCTGATATATTTAACAATTAGCATCATAAATTTTTTGAGGAAGGATACACAATTCTAATCTAGGATTTCTAGAGGTGATATGTTATGGATCTTAACCCATTTGAGATACCTCAAAACGTTGTTATAAGAGATATAATCCCTGGAAAGCTTGAGAACAGTATTCTTATAATGGGATTTCCTCAGCACTCGTTCTTGGGACCTATGACGTGTGACTATCTTGTGCAACTCCTTAGAATGAAGCAGGTTGGATATTTAGATAGTGATGAGCTTAGGACAACTGCTACGACATTTTTTGGCATAGTAAGCCCTTCTATAAGAGTACATATGCGAAAACTAGAGAATGGTGAGTATGATAGTATAGTAGTCATATCCTCATGGATTGAGCTTGGAGGATATGAAACCTTGCATGAAATGTTGCGCTCAAGGAGAATCTTAGCCTATGCGCATTCTATCGTTGATTGGATAAAGGAAAAGGAGATAGACATAGTCCTT
>QMTT01000164.1 GCA_003663565.1 Thermoplasmata archaeon | reverse complement strand
TTAAGAGCACGGATACCAAAGGTATAATCATAAACACGCCCTCTAACCCTCTTGGGACGATTATGGATGTATCATATATGGAAGATATCTACGAGATCGTTGAGGATCAGGGAGGAATCATTATAGCAGATGAGATCTACGAGGGGCTAGTTTTCGAAGGAAGGCACATTTCATTTGCCCAGATAGATCCAGAATTCAAGCATACAATAATAATAAGTGGCTTCTCTAAGTTATTTGCTATGACAGGATGGCGTATAGGGTGGGCTTTAGCATCTGAGGACGTAATCAAAGCGATGAACAAGATAATACAACATACTATAACATGTGTTACGTCCTTCGTGCAATACGGTGCCTTAAAAGCGTTCACAGAGGAAGCCTTTGAGGAGAACAGAAAGATGGTCGAGGCTTATAGAAGAAGGCGTGATATTGTCATAAAAGAAATAAAAGATCTTGGTTGGACAGCACCTAAACCTAAAGCGACGTTTTATATATTTCCAAAGTATAACTCGGAGAAGCCATCGACAGTAATAGCTGATGAAATACTCGAAAAGGCTCACGTGGCTTTAGTTCCAGGAGTAGCCTTCGGACCTTCAGGAGAATATCATCTTAGGATATCATATGCTACCTCAGAGAGCTCTCTAAGAGAAGCCTTTAGGAGGATAAAAGAGATTTGGAATGAAATCTCATGAACCTTTTCTTAAATTTATTTTGTGATGATGTATTTCTCTCCACGGACTAGAACCACAGTGTGCTCTGACTGGGCCACGTACGAGCCAGGCACATCCTTTAGTACTCGATATTGCATTATAGCTCCAACCCTTTGTAATACCAATAATCCTCTCTTGACTTCTTCTGGAGAAGCAAATTCAAGGCACCATCTTTCTGAGAATGGCAAGGTTCTGAAATTAGCCTTTATGTTCTCGAAAAGCTCCCTAGCAACCTTATCACGTATCCTGTGATCTCTGATAACTCGATATATCCCTCCAGGAATACCTTCTTTAACGAGCCCTCTGCCATTTAGTACGGCAAAAGGCTCCACAGCGAACACGCCTTCAGAGGGTAATGCTTGATGTCCCGATCTATAGTTGGGTATAGAAAGGCCTGCATGAAGGTTCCATCGATCTATTTGGTGACCAGAAAGGTTCACTATGGGATAAAATCCATGTTTCTTTATTGTGTCCTCTATAACTCCTCCTATGTCACTTAAATGAGTTCCTGGGCCTATTATTATAAGTGCCTTTTCCAAAGCCTCTTCTGTGGCATTAATTATCCTTTCAAGATCTGGTCTATTATCGCCTACAACGAGTGAAATTGCAGTATCTGCTATATATCCATCGATATGAACTCCAAGGTCAATCTTAAGGAGGTCTCCTTCAGAGACCTTCTTTGTGTCCCCTATTTTAGGAGAGTAGTGAGCTGCTTCTTCGTTTATAGATAAGTTTACTGGAAACGCTGGATATCCACCTTTGGAAGTTATCATCTTCTCAAGTTCCGTTGCTATATCTATCAGCTTCATGTCTGGCTTAACTAACTTCCTTGCGTATTCTCTTACCTCAGCAGCTATCTTTCCAGCTTTTATAAGCTTCTCAAGTGTTTCATCATCAATTTTCAACTGTAATACCCCCAACAATACGCTTCAATATGTGAGCTTTATTTTTAGGATTTTTTCCAGTTTCTTCCTGATTTTATCTTCAGGTATAAGCTCATTGTTCTCTATTTTGGCAAGAAGGCCCACCTTGATTCCTACGAGTTTCGCAAGGTCTTCCCTTGTGAGTCCAAGCTCTTTTCGCGCTTTTCTGATCTTGTCTCCAAAATCCTCTACGAGTAGTTCTTCCTCTGTAAGGTCACGCCCAGCCTTCTCTAATCTTTGTACAAGGCTCTTTCTTGGGGGTGTTCTATAATCTATTTTTCCTAAGGTCTTTCCAAGTTTTGCGCATTCCTCACAGACTAAGAGCTCAGAACCTTCTATAATAACTCTATACAAAACATTAGTTTCCTTACCACAAAGGTCACAATACGGCAATTATATCACCTTATAGTATCTCTTCTCAGAATGAACTCTAATCTAAGTGCTTACTGGAGATCTTCCAGGTTAATGAAACAAAAAATAATAAGTTAAAACGGGAAATGGAAAGACATAGTTTTGTCATTACTCTATAATTATGGACTGTGTTGGACAGCTTGAGGCAGCATCCTGGACACATGGGGCATCTGTTTCTTCAACCTTTACTCTAGCCTTTCCATCCTCTCCTAGCTCAAAAACATCAGGACAAACCTGTGCACATATACCACAACCAATGCAAGTATCTGTGTTTACACGAACCCTAACCATACAGTTCACCACCGTTTAGATTAGTGTGGGGGCACTTGTAGGGCAATTATTCCTTATAACCCAAAATACGTTTAAACCTTTTTCTAAAATTGGAAATGAAAAATGTTATCTCGCGACTTTATTATCGAGCTTTTATATGACAAAACCATTAACAAGCCTCGCCCTTTAGGGCGGGGAGGAGGTCAGGGACTATTTCGTTAAATAAGTACAATAGTATTCTCGGTAATCATGAGGGGGATAGAATATTAAATGAGCCGCCTTCATGACGGCAAAATAGCCATCAGAGGCGGGAGGATAATGCTCATCCCACGTAAGGCGGTCTCCGTGGTGGCGGTCAATGTCGCTCCCGATGGGCCACGGAATCTGATGAAGTGGCTAAGGGAGAAGCCCGCGCTCGTGACCGAAATACCCCAAATACAAAGCACGGGCAACCACTACCGTGAAGGCAAGCATAACAGGAGAAGCTTCGCACTTCAGTGCGAGGCAGCTCACTCATCGAACGTACTAAAGGTACTAAAACACGAAGATAATGATCTTAGCAACACCATGTGTACTAGCGTATTCCAATGATGAATGTGGTGGTTGTTTGGGCTGTTGCGATAGTATTAGAAATATAATAGGAATAATAAGTGCTATAATGAAAAGAAAGCAAAGCTCTAAAAATGTAAGAGCAATATAAACACTAGACGTTTAAGACTTCCTTCAGTCTCTTTATTTCCTCTTTTAATGTCTCATATATGTTTGTTCTCTCATGGCCTTTTCTTTCGAGTTCTTCCTCTATTTTCTTTATGAGGCCTCTTATGATAAGAACCTCTGTGACTCCTACTATTTCCCTAAGAAGTATGTCCTTTTGTTTTTCCTTAATCATCCCAGTATCAATGAGTTTTCTTTTATGGGACTCTATTTGCTCTATGAGCTCATCAATACCCTTCCCAGAAAGGGCTGAGACCATCACGATCTTCTTGTGGTCTAGGTCTTCTTCAAGTACACTTTCCAGTATCCTTTTGTAAGTGTCTGCGTGAGGTAAATCTGACTTGTTTACGACAATTATATCAGCAGCCTCAAGTATGCCAGCTTTTAGTGCTTGTATGTCATCTCCTAGATTTGGCATCAGGACTAGTATTATTGTATGTGCGCTTCCTATTACGTCGAGGTCTGACTGTCCTGCACCGACAGTTTCTATTATTATTGGATCATATCCTGCAGCGTCTAAAACCTTAGCCACTTGTATAGTGGACCTTGAGAGTGCTCCTATACTTCCTCTTGTAGCAATGCTTCTTATGAAAACGCCCTCATCTGTGGCATGTCTCTGCATTCTTATCCTATCTCCTAG
>QMTT01000163.1 GCA_003663565.1 Thermoplasmata archaeon | reverse complement strand
TGTTTTTCCATACTGTTTCGTTCTGTATAGGACGCATCACCTTATATTAGTGGTAGGGAGTTCCACATTAACCATCCGGACGGCTTTACTGGTGTCTGTCAAGGCCAACGGCACTACCCCCATTGTTTTGGAGAGTATTTTGGCGCGTGGCCTTCCATGACACGCCTACCCAATAATACACATAAATTTATAAAGTCTCCTGCCCCTAAAAAGATAGGTAACTTTATCTAACCTCAAAGTGTCCGCGGATCACTTATCGTTTAATTCTTTTATGGAGAATTTCAACGCGTCTATTAACCTCTCTATTGATTCCTCAGTAACGTGTGGCATAATAACAATTCTTAGTGAACTAAGCCTTGGAGATACTCCAACAGATATTTTAAACCTTTTCCTGAGGAAAGTTGCAACCTTTCTTGGATTCTTAACTTGGACATTCACTATTATTGTCTCTGGTATCATTGGAACCTCAAGTCCCTCTTCCTCAAGTCTTTTAACAGCGTAATCTCTGACGCCTAGGCACCTCCTCACAAGGTTTCTAAAGCCCTCGCGTCCTAGCGTATTTATAACTCCCCAGAAGACAACAGGTGGCCATGCAGGTCTTGTTGAGACTATGGAGTACTGCCTTTCTTCGAAGTAATATGTTGCCTTAAAGTGGATGATATCGGCAATATTCTCTCTAAAGAGAAATGTTCCTGCAGGAGGAGGCGTTAAGCCAAACTTGTGTGGATCAACGCACATGCCCAAGACCCTTTCAAGCTCAAAATCAAAGCTTGGTACACATAATCCAAGATCCTTCATAAATGGAAGAACTAGCCCGCCTAAGGCAGCATCGACATACACATGAAGATCATGCTCAAGGGCTATTCTGTTAAGTTCATAAATGGGGTCAACAGAGCCAGCATCCGTGTTTACAGCAATTCCAACAATGCCACCAACAGAATCATCTATTAACCTCTCAACACTCTCTGGATCAACCTTTAGCCTATCATCAACTCTTGCCAGCTTTAAACGAACTATTCCAAGTTTTTCTGCCTTTAGAAATGAAAAGTGTGCAGTTTCAGGGACAACAATATATTTTTTTCCAGAGACCTGCCTGAGCATGTACGCTCCAAGCACGTTTGCCTCTGAACCCCCACTTGTAAATGTTCCCATGATATTTGAACCGTTAAGTAAATCTCCTAACGCAGCTATGACTTCTTTCTCAAGTCGTGCTGCCTCTTCAAAAATTATAGGGTCGGAGAGTGTTGATGAGAGGTACATTGAAACTACCTTAAGTGATATTGGATGCGGTGTTGTTATCATCGTGCCAAGTATTGTCCCATCCTCCGTGCTAGGATCTTTCTCCCTAATCCTCAATATCTCACTAAGAACAGCGTCAAGAGATCGCCCTCTCTCAGGAAACATACGATCATCTCTTAACTTATGAAGTGCTCACTAAGCCTTGTATTTACAAAGTTTATTATTGCCCTTATGGAGTCTCTTATATCCTCTGGCCTAGGCCTCATGAGCACATAAACCACATTTGTGGATCTTGTTAATGATATGTGTTTTACATCTTTCACTCTTGGAAATGATTTAAGTAAGTCCACTATTAACTCCACATCCTTCTCTCTCTCGTAGAGTACTTCAAACGTCACGCCTTCTACAGTCCTAATAACCTTATTTAGTATTGCCTCATCCTCAATCTTTGGCCTTACCCTATAATAACCCTTTTGTATTGCATGTACACCACGTGTGATCTCAGAGTATGGCCTCACTACCACGTAAAGCTTATCATGTCTTGAAGTTAACAGCGATATTGGAAAGTAAAGAAGGCTTTGCCTAGGAAGAAGTGTAAGCGTATACTCAAGGACTTTTATGTTGCCTCTAAATATTTGATACTCTGCCTTGAATCCCACGTAACCTCCTATGAGTGTGAAGTTCCGATCCCTATATGGCCTTAAAAAGGGCTCTATGGCCCTCAGGTAGTGCTCCATGAGCATTATATTGAGCTTTCTTCCACGGAAGAATTGAAGGGCAGCCGCTCCAGCCAGTAGCATAAGTAACAGGAGAACCTCATAGGTTATCTCCATGCTAGTCACTCTCCAGTATCTGTATTCCCAGATCCTTAAGGGCATTAAGGCCTCGAGGCTCATCATTTGCATGATGAATTGTTATGATGTCTAGGCCCTGAAATTCCTCTTTAACCTTGTTTAGAACCTCTTTCTGTAATGCAAGCACTCCCTTAAGCTCATCTGTTATGCAGCCCTCTCTTAATACTTTATTTATTATTATAAGCCTTAGAGAGAGCCCAAAGCGGAGTAGGGAATCCTTAGCCCTTTTAGTCTCAAAAAATGAAAGTCTGTCAGGGTTCATTACGCACACTACTGTGGTCTTTTGTAAATCTGTGAGAAAATTGTAGAGATAGTTTATATCCTCGTAGTATTTCTTCAGCTCCTGCATTACGGGATCCTCTTCCTCCTTTACTGGAATTTTATACTCCTCCTGAGAGCTCTCCTCATCTCCTCTTATGCGTCTTATGGCCTCTCTCCTCTCAAGTATTGCTCTCCTAAGACCCATGAGCTTCTCTGTCCAGATAAGGGATATCTTAGGAAGTCCAAGAACTCTAAGCGTTAAGCCCGTGGGAGGGGTGTCAAGCACTATAACATCCCACGAGCTTCGAGCCTTTACTATCTCCATAAGGGCGTCAAGAGTTGCATACTCCTCTATTCCAGGAGAACTTGCTAGAATATCAAAGTACTTCTCAAGGTTTAATACTGTCAAGTATCTATACATGGATTTTAAGCTATCGTCTAGATTTCTTAGATATTTTTTCACGAGATCCTCAAGATCAAGCTCTGATGCATATAGATTGTTGCTTATTTCCTTTGGAGTTGATGAGAGCTCCTCCTCAAGAACATCTCCCAAGTTATGTGCAGGATCTAAGGATATTATGTGTGTTTTATACCCATGGCTTGATATTGCCGTTGCAATAGCAGCAGATAGTGTGGTCTTCCCTACACCACCCTTTCCTATGACTATGATTATCCTAGTATCTCCTTCTGGAAGGAGGTACTCCCTTAACGTCACACTATTCACCCTATCTCAAACATCCCCGCAACCTCGCCTAGTGGGTCATCAAGCCTTCTAGACTTTGATTGCATTATAATAATCTCTTTTACCATGTATGGAAGCAGCCTTATTACAAGGGTTGTTGGAGGGGACGGAATCCCTATGAAGGACGCCATAAGCAAGAGTGAAAATATATTTTCAAGTTCTCTTTCCTCCATTTCAATGTATGAGATTGCATTCTCCCTAAACCCATGAACAAATCCCTTAAAGAAGTAAAGGACATTTTTTAAAGTCCTCTTAAGGAAATTCATTTCAGTCATCCCTAGACATTCTATATAAAATCATACTACATAAATCCTGTTTTCCGTAGACTACTCTTTTCTTCGTGAGTATTCATAAACATTTATAAGTGTTTGTACGCTATTGGGGGGGCAAAATATTTAAAGTGAGGCCTGGTGTCAGGGATCATGATATCTACACTCATTCCACTATCCGAGATGTGGGAACAGGCTATTACTGTAATGGTAAGTTTAAATAGGTTTTATAGTGTTGTGCTTATATACGAAGAAGCTCTACAGGCCTAGCGAGCGCTCAAACACCCCCAAATGACAGTAAAAATAAAGATCCAATG
>QMTT01000162.1 GCA_003663565.1 Thermoplasmata archaeon | reverse complement strand
GTCTTTCCTTCTTCAAGAGCTTCTACAGCCCCTCTTTTTATAATCTCAGGAGTATCAAAATCGGGCTCACCAAGGTTCAACGTTATGACATCTATCCCTTTTGCCATCATTTCTTTTGCTTTTTGAAGAAGCTTTAAGGTAGCAGACTCTCGCAGAATAGATACTCTACCAGACACTCCCATTAATCACCACCATCCACTTTTTCTATCTTTTTAATCCTTTCATATAACTTGAGAACAGCTTCAACGGCCTCTTTAGCCTTTTCTTCTATGCGCTCCATTGCTTGAAGTCTCGTCATTCCGTGACCGGAGATTCCTAGAGTAACGGGTTTTTCAAACTCAAGAGCTAGGTCTGCTATTTTTCTTGCAGCATTATGCATTACTATTTCATCATGTTTAGTCTCACCCTCTAGAACTGCACCAAGTGTAACAACACCGTCAATATCATCCCTCTTAAGAAGTTTTTTCACTAGTAGTGGAATATCAAACACTCCAGGAGCCTTCACAATCTCCCTGACATCAATGTCAAGAAGTTTGGCATGCTCAAGCGCTACCTGAAGCATCATGTACGTTATATCGTAGTTGTATTCACTGACTACTATTCCTATTCTCATCCTCGCCATGAACGTACCCTCCTTGACCACTCGATAATATTTCGTTAACAAACCATTTGCTGATATAGGAAAGAACGCAAGCATAGACTTTATAAATTTCTCTCTAATGTTTTCCATCCTTGAATACTACGTGCTCAAAATTTCAATGCATAATGATAAAGAACTTTATAAGACCACGCATTCATTCCCAAATCTTATTAGCTCTTTGTGCTTTTCATTGATTTGGAGGTTAGAACATGATTGAAACATGTAACCTAGAGGAGTTCACACGTGAGCTTATGAGTAAGTTCGAGAAGGATACTAAAGTAGTTCTTATAATGGTTAAGAACCCACATGAGATTGAGAAAGCCATCACAAAAGTGCTAGGAAAAAAGATCTATCACTTCTGGGAGCCTTCTTCACCATATGGCCTTATGATTATTGAGAACGTAGGAAAAATTGCATGGATTCTTGGCGATCAATATAAGATCATAAAAACCTTTAAATTAGAGGAAAGCCTAGTGGGAGAAAATATTGGAGACATTCTTTCAAGCGCATCTTACAAAGATAATGTGCTTAGGATATTTAAGGAAAAATACTAACAAAACTCGGGTGATTTGGTATGGGTATAGACCTAAAAGATATAAAAAGTGATCTTCTTGCGGGAAGGCCTATTTTAGTATATGACTTTGATGATAGAGAAGGAGAGACTGACATAGTGTTTTATGCGCCTAAAGTCACGTATTATAGCGTTTATTTCATGAGAATCTTTGGTGGAGGACTCATATGCGTCGCACTTGGGCCAGACGTATGGAAAAAGCTAGGGTTGCCGTATCTTTCAGATATATTTAAAGATCTTAAAGAATACGAGACTATATATAAATCTTCAATGCTTAAGATCCCCTACGATGAGAAATCTTCATTTTCAATAACAGTGAACCATGTGGACACTTTCACCGGAATCTCTGATAAAGATCGTGCCCTAACAATATCAGAGCTTGGTAGACTTGCTGAAATAGCCAAACATAGCAATGAAAAGGAATTAAAAGAGCTATTTGCAAAATCCTTTAGAAGTCCAGGGCATGTACACATACTAAATGCTAGAGAAAGACTCTTAGATGAAAGAAAGGGCCATACTGAGCTGGTAGTCAGCTTAGCAGAGCTTACTGGCCTTGCACCAGCAATGGCTATAGTGGAAATGTTGGGAGACGATGGCCTATCATTAAGCAAAAAGAAGGCTATAAGGTTTGCAGAGGAGCATAGGCTTCACTTTATAGAAGGAACAGAAATTGTAGAGGTGTGGGAGTGTGCAAAAGAAAGTTAAAGTACTTGTAGGGGGAGTATTCGACATAATCCATCCAGGACATATATATTTTCTTAAAAGAGCTAAAGAGTTAGGCGACGAACTTATAGTAGTTATAGCTAGGGATTCAACAGTCATTAAGAAGAAAGGAAGAAAACCCATTCTTCCAGAAAACATAAGAAAAGAAATAGTAGAAGCACTAAAACCTGTCGACAGGGCAGTTTTAGGTTACGAGGAAGGAGACATATACAAAATTGTTGAGGAGGTTAAACCGGATATCATAGCATTAGGCTATGATCAAGATCTTGATCCAAAAGAGTTGGAGAAAGAGCTCTCAAAAAGAGGATTGAACGTTAAGGTCGTGAGGATTGATAAATATAATCACAAACTTGCAGCAACTAGAAGAATCATTTCAAAAATCGTACAGGAGGTATGTGCAAATGAAAAAGAAAATAGGAATTGTTGACACGACGTTTGCTCGATATGACATGGCTTCCGCCGCAATAGATGAGCTTAAGAAAAATGCAACAAACATTGAAATTATAAGATACACTGTACCCGGAATAAAGGATACACCAGTTGCTGCAAAGAAACTTTTAGAGGAGAAAGGATGTGACATAGTAATGGTATTTGGGATGCCAGGACCTACCGAAATAGACAAAATGTGTGCCCATGAAGCATCTATAGGTTTAATACTTGTACAATTGATGACAAATAAGCACGTCATAGAAGTTTTCGTTCATGAAGACGAAGCAAAAGATGAAAAGGAGTTGGCATGGCTTGCAGAAAGAAGGGCCAGAGAACATGCATTAAATGTCATCAGACTATTATTTAGGCCTCATGAACTTACAAGGCTTGCCGGGACTGGACAGAGACAAGGATTTGAGGACGTAGGTCCGATCAAGCAAAGGAGATAGAATTACTTGACGTTATTTATCTTCATATACCGTTTCCTCCTGCACCTACTTTTGCTAACTTTAAGCACTCTTAGCACTTAAGAGATCAAGTATAGTATTCCTGTGGTGCAGGAGGTTGGCCTCAAGATCCAGCCTCACAGGAGCCACGGGCTCCTCTACTGGGCTCTCATCGGTCTTCGGGCCGAACGGAGGCGGTCCCACACGGTTTAAGATTCACTTTACCAGCTCTAATCCACTTACGTAATATTATTGGATGGATTCCAAGTAGTTCTGCTATCTCGCCTTGCGAAACAGTTAAATATTTGGTGAGTATTTGTGAGTATTAGTGAGTAAAAAGGTTGCGACTTAGGAGAACTAATTCTTAAGGAGGATGAGCTGGTTATAACTTTTAGGAAACCTGTTAACCCGACTAATACAAAGAAGAAAATTGCTTGAGACTTAAATTTGCTTAGCATGGACGGGTTTTGTGATAAAGGATGAGTTAGAGTGGACTTAAAACCATTATACACTCTACACATAACTTATGAGAACTTGAAAAGGAAGATTCAGAGGCTGAGCAAGACCAAGCCAAAAACCTCCAAAAGGCTTATGCAGAAGTATTCTAAAAGATACGGGAACAGGGTTAAAGATTTTCTACACAAGCTAACAACTAAGATCACTAATGAGTTCAAAGATTACGAGCATGGATTTGAGAACTTGGAAAAGCAAGGTATGTTCACTAAAAGAAAAACACACAATAGAGTAATTTCCAAACAAAACTGGAAGCAGATTATAACTCTAATGAGTTATAAAGCTAACGTAAGATTATTAAATCCTTATAATTCAACAAAAACCTGTCCCAGATGTGGTGGAAAAATGAAGCACCGAAAGGGACAGGTTTT
>QMTT01000161.1 GCA_003663565.1 Thermoplasmata archaeon | reverse complement strand
TCCTTGTTAGCAGAGTATCTGTGATAATATTTGGCATATTGGCAATGATTCTAGCACTCTACGCTCCTGGAAGACTAGTAGCATTACTGCTTCTAGCTTATTCTGGAATGACGCAGATGTTCCCTGCAGCAGTACTTGGGTTGTTCTGGAAGAGGATGAACAAGTACGCAGCTATATCAGGTATTCTCGCAGGACTTGTGACAATTGCGTACATAAAGTTCTGGTATGGAAAGAATCCATTGGACATACACTTTGGTCTTTGGGGCCTTCTTGTGAACATAATAGTTACAGTAATTGTCGCGTTAATAACAAGACCTGAGGAGGATCTATTTAGGAGATTCAAGGAAAAAGTGGTGTCATTATAAGGGCCTTTTCCTCGCTTTCATAATTTTATTAACATACATTAGGCTTTCTTTTGTTAAAGTTAATTTAAGCTGGTAGGGGAGTGTGTATGGAGGATGTCATAATAAAAAGAGCTAAGGAGCTTAGTGAATACATTATTGAGAGGAGAAGAGATTTTCATATGTATCCAGAGCTTAAATATGAAGAAAAGAGGACTTCAAGTATTGTTGAGGAGGAGCTAAAGAAGCTTGGGTATGAGGTCGTAAGAGTTGCAGAGACAGGAGTAATAGGGATCCTTAAGGGTAAGAGCTCAGGAAGGACCGTAGCGCTTAGGGCGGATATGGATGCCCTTCCCGTAAATGAGGAGAACGATGTACCCTACAAATCTAGAATCCCTGGGAAGATGCACGCATGTGGTCATGACGCACATACTGCGATGCTTTTAGGAGCTGCAAGGATACTTGCCGAGATAAGGGATCATATAAAGGGCACTGTAAAGCTTATATTCCAGCCAGCAGAAGAAGGAGGGCTCGGAGCAAAAAGAGTGGTTGAAGAGGGCCCCTTAGACGATGTAAATGCTTTCTTTGGAATACATGTATGGGCAGAGCTTGAGTCAGGAAAAATAGGCATCCGATCAGGACCAGCACTTGCATCAGCAGATGCCTTTAGAATAGAGCTCAGAGGAAAAGGAGGACATGGGGCAAACCCTCATCTCTCAATAGACCCTATAGCTGCTGCAGTTGACATAGTGAATGGTCTACAAAAGATCATCTCAAGGGAAATAGACCCTCTAGAGCCTGCAGTTATAAGCGTAACGACGATTAGAGCTGGTACAACATTTAACGTAATTCCAGAAAGAGCAGAAATACTTGGAACTATAAGAACGCTTAACAATAAGATAAGAGAGTACATCATTAGAAGACTTAAGGAGATTGCAGAATCTTATGGAAAAGCTATGAGATGCGAGGTCTCAGCAGAGATATCCATGGAAAACATACCTGTAACAGAAAATGATCCAAACCTAGCAGAATTTGCAAGGAATGTTTTATCAAAAGCGTTTGGGCCTGAAAACATAGTAGAGCAAAATGTGACAATGGGCGCTGAGGACTTCTCGTTTTACAGCCTAAAAGCCCCATCATTATTCATAGTACTAGGCATAAAAAATGAAAAGAAGGGAATCATATATCCACATCATCACCCAAGATTTGACGTTGATGAGGATGTCCTTTGGATGGGAGCCGCTATATATTCTCTCTTGGCATACAAGTTCCTGGAGGGCTCATGAAATGAAAGTCCTTCTAACAGGGTTTGAGCCATTTGGTGGAGATGAAAAGAACCCCACAGAGCTTATAGTTAAACACCTAGATGGAAAAACAATAGAGGGTGCTAAGATTTACGGCATAGTTTTACCAGTCTCTGTCAGAAGGGCGGGTCCTAAGCTTGAAAATGCTCTCAGGGATGTAAAGCCTGATATATCAATAAGCCTTGGGTTAGCACCGACTTACAGTAACATAGCAGTAGAAAGGATTGCTGTGAACATAGTAGATGCTAGGATCCCAGACAACGATGGATATCAGCCAGTAGATGAGATAATTGAAAAGGACGCACCTTTGGCATACATGGCAACTCTTCCAGTGAGAGCAATAGTGAAAGCTCTAAGAGACAGTGGAATCCCTGCAGTTATCTCATATAGTGCAGGTACTTACTTATGCAACTACGTGATGTTTAAGGCCCTCCACTTCTCAAAGGTAAATGGGTATCCAAGAATGGCGGGGTTTATCCATGTCCCCTATACCCCAGATCAAGTCGTTAAGAAGTTCTTCCTTCTTGGAAGAAGCACTCCTAGCATGTGCTTGGAGCTAGAAATAAAAGCCATAGAAATAGCTATTAGAACTGCAATAAAGCACTTGAAAGAAGGGCTTGAGGACTTAAAGGCTCCAATATAATTTTCTACAAAATGCCGTTAAGAAAGCCTTGCATTTCAGTCCGGGAATGAATTAGGGGACAGTCAAGTCGCTAAAGGGAAGTATAGCCCGTGTCACCCTTGATGAGGAACGAGGCCGAGAGAATACACCCACCACCCCCTTAGCACGGGAAGAAGGTCAAAGGATGTAGCTAAGGAATCCCTGTCTCTTAGAGTGGGGCCAACTCTTTGTTTGGATTTTTCCTTACTCTTTATTTAGTTTGCTTATTTTCTGAGTATTCTGATCTCCTCCCGCCCTGAAGACTCACCATGGGAAGCCATGGAGTGATGTGAGGAGATTTGCACTTGAATTAGAGAGTACTAGAGTTCTTAAGAGTTTTGATTGTCCTCATTAGATATGCTACCTTTTATTTGTGGGGTTCAGCCTACATGGGCATATCAATGCCTATGTAGGCCTTGAGCCACATCAACCCCAACCCCCTCAGGATTGGAGGATTAATCCTCTTAGGCCTTCATTGGGGGAGGGAAACCCACGTCCCTAAGCATAGGCTTATGCTTGTCCCTTTCGGCGCTTTATCCTCTGCCACCTCTGGGGTGGGTGACTCTTTTCATCGTGTAGAATCGTTCCATGTTGGTCAATCTCCCCATATGCCTACTAAATATTAACAGTTTCGCAAGGCTTATTGATCTAATGAAAAAATGTAAATAGTAGATACTGAAGGCTCACTTCTTGAGGAATTCTTCCGCTATTTCGTATGCTTTTACAGCATACATTAAGGCTGGGCCTCCGCCCATTACTACAGCAACTTTCAATGCATCGAGAATCTCCTCTTTAGTCGCCCCAGCGTTAATAGCAGCTTCACAATGCCAGAGAATACAAGGCTCGCAACGCACGACCACTGCTATCGCTAAAGAGATAAGCTCTTTTGTTTTGGTATCAAGAGCCCTTGGTTCTTCAGCAGCCTCAACATAGCTCAGAAACTTAGACAGTTCCGGTGCAGAACCAACAAGTTCCTTCGTTTTTTTCTTTAACTCCTCCAAAGTAGATTTCCAGTTTTTCTCAGCAGTCATAAATCATCACCTTTAATATTGACCTCCTCCTCGCATTTCAATGTGAGGATTCCTGACGGGGGCAGAAGCATTAGATTATACTTTTCGTATTGTAGTGTGTCTTTTTATGTATCCCCTTAGAGCTTATAAACATTTACTCTCGTATGTAATATTAGTTGGCCCCAATCCCCGAGACCCACAGTCCAAAACGGACTGCGGTGAGGGGGTTGGGGCATCGCCGTAATGAACCCACCCGGGGTTTGTGCATGTCCTCTGCCCTGCTGTCCTCCGTTCTGGTTATCCGTAACTTTTGCAACGGCTCCTTTCAGCCTCGAGTAAGAACCTTCATTGGAGGGCTTTCTGGAGCACGCGAGCCCCACGTCCTCGCGGCTTTATCGCCTCCATTTGGGCTTGGGACCCCACATA
>QMTT01000160.1 GCA_003663565.1 Thermoplasmata archaeon | reverse complement strand
TGAAATGGCGTTTGAAGTATTCAGCACTTAGTGATAAACTACTTGGTAGTATAACTACTTAGTGCAGTTAAATTGCTTGTATGATTTGAGGAGAGATCATACGCAACTGCATGTAGTATACACAAATTTATAAATAGCATCAAAAACCCCAGGGATACACTATTCTCTACATAAATAAATCTGAAAGAATGTAGCACTAATTATCAGGTCCTAAACGTCAAGAAAATAACAAACAAAAATATAAAGAGATGAAGGTGTCCTTTACTTCTTACCAAATGCCTCCTCCAGCTTCAATAGCTTCTCCCAGTTAGCATCTACAGCTCTTTGCAGCTCTTCTATGATCCATCTGTTTTCTTCTTTAAGTAAGTGCTTAAAGCGCCCCTGAAGCTTTAGCCATTCCTCTACTGGCACTTTCTTGCTAGGCTTATAGTTGATCTTGAAGCTGTCGAACTTGCCCTCTACTTCGTATAGAGGCCATATTCTTGTCTCAGTGGCCATTCTTGCTACCTTAATACCCAAGCTAGTGGCGTGTCTCCAACCTCTGCTACAGTCAGAGTATATTTCGATGTATGCTGGTCCTTCTATTTCAAGTCCCTTTTGGACTTTTGTCATAAGGTCTGCGAAGAATGCCGGGTTTGCGGTTGCTGTGTATACTGCTCCATGAGCTGCTATTATGAAAGGCAGATCCTTTCTGGGTTCTGTCTTTCCAGGCTTTACCTTACCTACAGGGCTTGTCGTTGTCCAAGCTCCTAAAGGTGTGGCTCCAGAACGCTGGATACCAGTATTCATGTATGCCTCATTGTTATAACATATGTACAGAAAATCATGACCTCTCTCAATGGCTCCTGAAAGTGACTGGAATCCTATGTCATATGTTCCGCCATCTCCTCCGAATATTATGACCTTGACGTCTCTGTTAAGTATTCCCTTCCTCTTGAGGGCCTTTATTGCTGCTTCGATACCACTTCCAGTCGCTGCAGCGTTCTCGAACGCATTATGGATCCAAGGGACGCGCCATGCAGTATATGGATATATAGTTGTGGCGACCTCAAGACATCCCGTGGCATTTACTACAACAAAATCATATCCTGTGAGCTGTGCTGCATGAAGAACCTGTCTTACAATGACACCGGCAACACACCCTGCACATAGTCTGTGTCCTGGACTTAGGAGCTCTTTCTGTGAACTAATTTGCTTGAGATTTATAGGCTTGACCATACTAAACACCTCACTCTCTAAGACCAAGATAACCTGCTACTGCAGGTGCCTTGCCTTCAGAATAGAACCTTTCAAGCTCGTTAAATACATGCTTTATATGCTCTGGGAGGATGTCTCTCCCTCCTAGCCCATATATGTAGTTTGTTACTATCTTTGGTCTCTCTTCAAAGTCGTATAGGGCTGATCTCACTTCCATGAATATAGGTCCTGCTCCAGATGCGTGAGCACCGAAGGACACAGACCTATCAAGGATTGCAACTCCTTTCTTACCTGCAAGGAGTTCTAGAAGTAGCTTTACATTAAATGGTCTTAAAACTCTGATTCCTATTGACCCCACTTTCTTTCCTTCTTTCCTAAGTTCATCGACTACTTCAGTGATGCTGTCAGCAGTCGATCCTACACTTATGACAACATAATCAGCATCTTCCACATTATATGCATCAAAGAAGCCATATGATCTTCCTGTGAGTTTTTCATACTCTTTTCCAACCTCTTCAATGACTCTCAGAGCGTTTTCCATAGCTTCCACTTGTTGTCTCTTGAACTCGAAGTAAGAGTCTGGAAGTGCTAGTGGCCCTATAGTTATGGGTTCCTCAGTTGCTAAAAGAGAATACTTTGGATTTCTCTTTTCTCCTATAAACTTTTTGACAGCATCATCGTCTAAGACTTCTAATGTTTCCATAGCATGGCTTGTTATAAAACCATCAAGGCCTACCATCACCGGGAGAGAGACGTCTGGATGCTCTGCTATACGTACGGCCTGTATAGTATTATCATAGGCTTCCTGAACGTTCTTGGAGAAGAGTATTATCCAACCAGCGTCCCTAGTACCCATTATATCCGAGTGATCACAGTGTATGTTTATGGGTGCACTCAGTGCTCTCGTGACAACAGGCATGACTATGGGTAGTCTTAAAGAGGATGCTATGTATAGTATCTCCCACATCAAAGCAAGACCTTGGGATGCCGTAGCAGTCATCACTCTTGCTCCCGCAGCAGATGCCCCAACACATGCCGAAAGAGCACTATGTTCGGACTCAACTGTTATAAGAACAGTATCTACAGCACCATCAGCAACATACTCAGCGAATTTTTCCATTATCACTGTCTGAGGAGTTATTGGATAAGCAGCTACCACGTCTGGGTTTATCTGTTTCATAGCTAGGGCAACAGCATCTCCACCAGTGAGCGCTATCTTGGCCATAATCATTCACCACCATGTTCTGGAACCATCTTTATAGCCTTTACAGGACATTCATTAGCGCATATGCCACATCCTTTACAGTGATCATAGTCGAATCCTTTCATTTCACCGTTTTCGGCAATTACTGAGCCGTCAGGACAATACACCCAACACAGTAGACAGTTTATGCATTTGTTTTTGTCAACAACAGGCTTAAATGTCCTCCAAGTACCTGTTTTGTATTCTACAGCCGTACCACCTGGAAGTATTGCAGCGAATGGCATCTCCTTCCAATTCCCAAGAAGTTTATTGAAATCATACTTAGTCAAGCTTCTTCACCTCATCCCATGTCCTTCTTGCAACTTCAACATTCTTCTCGGCAAGTTCCTTGCCCAATCTTTCCTCAAACCATGAAAGAACGGTCTTCTCAAAGCTTTCTTTATCAACTAGTCCAGATATCCTAAAGAATGCTGCAACCATTGGAGTATTTGGCAAGTTTCTGCCAAATATCTCAACGGAGATCTTCGTAGCATCAACAATATATGTTTCGTATCCCTTGAAGAATTCCCTAACATTATCATACAACTTCTCTGACGCGTTCACGATGACCTTAGTAGAGTCCTTGATTCCAGACTTCAGGTCTGGATTCCCTATAAGGGTAGGATCAAGGATTATCACGTAGTCTGGCGAAAGAACCTGGTAATGAATCCTTATAGGCTTATTTGAAATCCTCGTATATGCTCTCACTGGAGCCCCTGCCCTCTCTGGACCAAACTCTGGGAACGACTGCACATAGTAACCTTGTATTAAAGCAGTCTCTGCGGCAAGCCTACCAGCAGTGACAACTCCTTGGCCACCACGACCGTGCCATCTAACTTCTATAAACACGTTTTCCATAGAACGACACCCACATATTGCAGATTCTCAGGCCATGTTGGAAAGGCACACAATTAATACTATTACCTGCAGACAATAAAAATATTACATTAAGTAGTTAAACACGCTAAAATACATATAAATAACATGTAATTAATATGATCACACACATAAGATGTGGTCGCCCGCGTCCTATATTTGAGCTACGAGGGAAACTTTAGCAATGGGCGCAGGCTTCCCCTCTCGCGCCTCATTATGATCAGCACGTCATTGGGGGCGACATTGGCGGGCACCACGGGGGCGGCCTTACGTGGGATTAGTATTATCCTCTCGCCCATGATGGTTATCCTGCCATCATGGAGGCGGGAGAACATGTTTAGGCATGCGACATACTGTGCGTTGAGCTTGAAACCGCAATTCTCGCAGGCGAATTCTTCCTTGCTGATCCTGTTCCTCTTGCTCGCGT
>QMTT01000159.1 GCA_003663565.1 Thermoplasmata archaeon | reverse complement strand
TACTTTTCGTATTGTAGTGTGTCTTTTTATGTATCCCCTTAGAGCTTATAAACATTTACTCTCGTATGTAATATTAGTTGGCCCCAATCCCCGAGACCCACAGTCCGAAACAGACTGCGGTGAGGGGGTTGGGGCATCGCCGTAATGAACCCACCCGTGGCAGATACAAAATGATACAGTTTGCTACATGAAGCCACGGATGAGGTAAACGGTGAGGCTTTCTTCGACATGTTATTGTAACTGACATCGATGTTAAAAACTAAACGGACATATAGAAAACATTTAACAAGCTAGTGAACATTAAGCACTGGGACTATTGTTATTACTCTACTCCGAAAACTTAAATCAGGAGAATTTGAACAGAAGGTGTAACATTTGAAAAAAGCAGAAACAAAATAAAATTTAAAAAGAGTAGTTAAGGAAATCAGAACTCAGAAGATGGGCCCTCACTTTCGGTTTCTAAACCTTCTTTTCCTTCTTTGCCTTCCTTGCCCTTCTCTAGAGGCTTTGCTGCAATGACATCGTCAATCCTGAGGATCATTGTTGCCGCCTCAACAGCGCTGACTATCTCCTGTCTTGAAACTCTAAGTGGCTCAATGACACCCTCCTCGAACATGTCACCAACACCATCTTCGCTCTTGAAGCTGACTCCGTACGTCTTCTTGCCCTCTTTATGTAGAGTCCTTAGTTTGATGAGGACATCAATTGGGTCGAGTCCTCCATTGAGTGCTAAGATCTTTGGTATTGACTCTAAAGCATCTGCAAACGCCTCTATTGCCATCTGCTCTCTGCCACCAATGCTTGCAGCATAGTCACGGAGCTTCATTGCGAGCTCGACTGCCGTGGCTCCTCCTCCTGGTGTAATCTTCTGGTCTTCTATGGCTGCTGCAACAACACTAAGTGCATCATGCATTGACCTTTCGATTTCGTCAACCACGTGTTCAGTACCACCACGTATTAGTATTGATACTGCCTTCTTGTTCTTAGCACCAATGACGAATGTCATATTGTCTTCTCCGATCTTGCGCTCTTCTACAAGCTCTGCCTCACCGAGATCCTCTGGTAAAAGATCTTCAAGCTTGGTTACTATTCTAGCACCTGTGGCCTTTGCAAGCTTCTCCATGTCGGACTTCTTAACACGTCTTACTGCATATATGCCAGCCTTTGCAAGGTAGTGCTGTGCAAGGTCGTCAATTCCTTTCTGACAGAACACAACGTTAGCACCAACAGCCTTTATCTTCTCGACCATGTCTCTTATAAGCGTCTCCTCGCTCTCTAGGAACTTCTTAATCTGCTCTGGATCTGTGATCTGGATCTCAGCATCAAACTCCGTCTTCTTAACCTCTAGTGGAGCGTTAATTAGTGCTATCTTAGCATTCTTAACAACCTTTGGCATTCCTGGGTGCACACGTTCTTTGTCAATTACAATACCATCTATGAACTCCGTGTCCTTGACACTTCCTCCTACCTTCTTCTCGACCTTCACGTTGTCGATATCTGCAACAATCTTGCCATCTACTTCTTCAACTATTGAAAGCACTGCCTTAACGGCAAGCTCCGCAAGGTATTCTCTGTACGGTGCTGATTGCTTACCGGTCATTGCAGTCATTGCAATCTTCTTTAACATTTGTATGTCGTCTTTGCTTATTGGAGTAGCGATCTCATCTAGGAACTCCAGTGCCTTGTCAGAGGCCATCTTGTAACCTTCGATAATGGTTACTGCATGTATCTTCTGGTCAAGAAGTGATTTAGCATTCTTAAGAAGCTCCCCTGCTAGGACTACTGCAGTTGTGGTGCCATCTCCTACAGCCTCATCTTGGGTCTTTGCTACCTCAACCATCATCTTAGCAGCCGGGTGCTCTACGTCAATCTCCTTGAGAATAGTCACACCATCGTTTGTGATAACCACGTCACCCATGGAATCCACAAGCATCTTGTCCATTCCCTTTGGACCTAGTGTTGTTTTTACGGCGTCTGCAATGGCAACAGCAGCTGAAATGTTATTTTCCATGGCCTCTCTTCCGCGCTCTCTCCTAGTACCCTCTTTCAAAATCAATATTGGCTGTCCCGCAAGCATAGCTCCATCACCTTGGTTCTGTGGTATATAATACGTCTCAAACCCCTCCCATGAAAGGACAGCTAGTTTTAGTACCTAGCTAGCATACTTACAAGACCCTAAGCTCTCTGCATCGTATTTCACTAAAAATAAAGAAGCACTTCTATAAAAACATTTCGCAAGTACCATAGCCATAAATCATAGAGAAATAAGTCTCTTTGGTACTAAAAGCACAATAATTCATAACTAATATTTTTAATTATATTCTTAAAAGTCTCAACAATTGATCTATGTCCTTCACCTGCATGAGTTCTTTTATGTTTATCACACGAACGCCACCTAAGAACTGCTTATACGTTATCTTTTTTACGAAGATAACAGCATGGAAGTTTATGAAGCTGGATATTGCCTTTAGAATCTGCGCTGCTTGATCATAGCTTCTGCCTTTTTCGATTTTACCAACAAGACTTATGTCTCTGGATTCTTCTTTGTCCAAAGTTACTATGTTTACAGGGTCTCTCTTAGATTCTATAACCTTTAGACCTATTGAACAGAGCTTTTGTCCTACAACGCTTTCAACACCTTCTTTTGGCTCTACGGATTTTGAAATCCTGTTCCACTCTTTAATAATGTCTATTTCTGAGAATATATCATCTCCAAAAAGTTCTCTTAGTTTTCTTGCAACTGAAAGCTCTGCATCCATGCCTTTTTCATATTCTATTATTGCTTTTCTGCTAACATTGCAATAATATGCAATGTTTCCAAGAGAATAGCCTTTTGAGGTTCTTAACTCCCTAAGTTTTTCACTATTTATTTTTACATATATTCCCCCCCTACCTGAATATGCGATGGGCTTCTTTCCACATATGTATCTAATAAACGTTTTTATAGTGAGAACAGGGATACTATACCTGCTGTAGATGACACCATCGAGAAGAGGACCATAGAGGGAATATTCTGCAATTATTATTGGAGTAGCGTTTAAAACCCTTGCTATGGAAATTAAATCTTCTGCTATATCTCTTTTTATGCTATCGACATTACTTACACATTTTATCAAGAGTATTTTATCATATTTTTTAGCTATTATATCAAATAGTGTACCTC
This sequence comes from Thermoplasmata archaeon, assembly GCA_003663565.1. The sequence goes on along the minus strand of QMTT01000159.1, from coordinate 592 downwards.
TAAGACTTTCTATACTAACAAGGTCCCATCCTTCCCTTTTGAGCATTTCTGAAAGTAGGTGTAAATTCCCAGATGACATTTAGAAACACCACTAGGATATACCACATGGGCTTAGCGAAGATAATCGTTTAAATTTTACTTATAGAAATGATTATAAATATTTCTTCATAAGAACCATATATCGAGACTACATGTTGTCGTTAAGCTAAAAAGGAATAACACATTTTATTTTTTTGAAGATGACGCGGGCGTAGTCTAGCTGGTAGGACACGGGCCCCCCAAGCCCGTTGCCCGGGTTCGAATCCCGGCGCCCGCACCACAGTAGTTTTTCGATTTCTCTCACGTTCTAAAATGAACATTGATGAACTTCATTTCTATATTTATCCTTTTATACGTATTCATCTCTCTAATTGGAATGCTTCTTTTTAGAGTGTGAAGACAATTAATTATTTAGCCATGAGAGACTGCTAAACATTTAATAGATGTATATAGGCTTTGATAGGTATAGAAGAACGACTTATACAATGAAGGAGACTATTTTGCTAAATAGATACAATAGTATTTTCTCATAGAAACATTTAAATGAAGGAAG
>QMTT01000158.1 GCA_003663565.1 Thermoplasmata archaeon | reverse complement strand
TTTAAGGAAAAGCTGGGGTGAGCCTTTAGCTTCAGATGAGGATTTTTCATATTGGGTTTTACAGAACGACCCAGAAACTCGTTTTTGCTTAAGTTTAACAAGAGAGTTTAAAGATGTGCATTTAATTCTGGTGGGAGAGGTGAAAGAGGATGGCTAAGAAGGGAAAGCTTCCCAAGCTTCTAAGCTGGTGGGGAGGTAGAATCAAGGAAGAGAACCCAGAATTAAGTTTATCTCAAGCTATTGCAATTGCTACTGCTAAAGCACAGGAATTAGGATTACTAAAGAAAGGTACGCATGAATTAACTAAGAAGGGAGAACAATATTCCAAGAAGTATTACGGGAAGCCTCTCCCGATGGATTTAAAGCAAGTTTCTCAAAAGGAAAAGAAGAAAAAGAAAACAAAAAAGAAGAAATAGGGGTTGACAAATTAAAAAGGTTGTGTTATAATACAGCCAGTAAACTTGAAAGGAAGGAGGCGGAACTAATGTCTGTAGTCAGGTTCTTTTGCACGCTTACGGGAAGGTTTTTTGATAAGGAAGGAAATCTTAAACTTGAAATCCTACCCATAATATCTGCTTTAAATGCGTTCCGTAAATATGCTATTGAAAGCAACATTGAAGTTTGGAAAGAAGATGATTGCTATGTAGAAGCCTTACCTATTTATACTGATTGCACAAGAGACCCAACCAAGTTAGAAGAGATAAAAGTTCCTTTCCGAATTGAAAATATTTATCAGAAAGCAGACACTTCATTTCTAACAGAGGTTTTACAGAAGATAAAGCAGAAAGATGAAATACTTAGCATAGACTTGCTTATGGATTGGAGCGTTGAATCAAAAGAGGCAAAAGATTTTGTAGATGCTTTAAGCGTTATAATGCACAACAAAGACTTCCGTGTAGATGGCTATATTACCCCATATGGACAGTTTCCAAAATGCTTCTGGTGGGAGAGTAAAATGCAAGATACTGACAACCTTGAAGTCTTGTTAGAGCTTTGCTTTGATGGACACTTAGCTATACATTTCGATAATCTGTTTGAAAGTCAGGAATACAAAGGTGAATTGTAATGAGCCTAAGACAGGAATTGGCAAACAGGTTAGCGGATTATTTTTATATCAATCCAGATACTCCAGATGAGGATAGACACTTGGTAATTAAAGGGGAACCAGTCAGGGTTTTAGTCTGGTATTTAGATGGTGTAGCTGAAGACTACTTACATCTTGTTGAGTTTATGAACCCACAATACATAGTTCAGGGGAAAAGTGGTGTCTATGTAGGAAACAAGCCTTTAAACTATACAGCTTACCAAGCTCGAGTTAAAGGTTTTCCAACTGCTATCACACTAAGAACTTTACCCACTGCGGACGAAAAGGAAAGCTTTAGAACGGAGCTTTCTTTTGTTGTGCCGAGAGGGGCGAACAAAAAATGAGCATGCAAGTGGTTCTTTTAACCCACACTCCAGATCCAGAGCGTTTAATCTACATTGCAGGGAGAACTTGCTATCACTCAGGCACACTTGAAAGTTTATGGTCTGAAGCAGAAGACATTGATAAAGTTAGAGATTTTATCAGGAAGCTGATTAAGAAAGGACATGAAAGTCCACTGGAGCATGCTTCTGCTACATTTTATTTCAAAGGTGTTAGCAGAATATTCTTAACTCAAATAACTCGCCATAGGTTAGCTTCCTTTTCAGTTAGAAGCCATAGATACACCATTGCTTCTCCAGAAGAATTTAGAACTCCACCAAAGATTGAGATTTCTCTTCCTTATCCTATTCAGAACGAGCTAAAGGAGTATGTACAATGGGGATACAAGCTTTACCAAGAGCTAATTGCTAACGGTATTAAGAAAGAAGATGCTCGCTTTTACTTACCACAAGGGACTACCACAAACATGGTAATGACTGCTAACTTTAGAGAGTGGAGACATATCTTAAAGTTGCGGTTAGATAAACACGCTCAATGGGAGATAAGAGAAGTGTGTAAAAGAGTTCTCTTAGATTTAGAAGCTATAGCGCCTTCAGTTTTTGAAGACTTTCGAGACTATGAAGAGCGAGAAGTAGACGAGATTTTAGGTTATGAAGGTAATCCAGATAGAATAGTAGTCTTCAAAAAGAAAGGGGGAGATTAAATTATGATAAAAGAAGCGTTAGAAGCTCCGAGTGTGGTTTTAGTTCCCACTGCACCTGAAGATTTTTCACCTTTAAAAGTGCTTGTAAAAAGGTTAACTCATGATGCTTTGTTGCCAACTAAGGCGTATGAAGGAGATGCTGGTTGGGATTTATACGCCAACGAGGATGTAGAAATTCCACCATTTGAAGTGAAATTAGTAGGGACTGGGATTGCAATGGCTATTCCTGAAGGCTACTTTGGTAGAATTTTTGATAGAATTGGAAATGCAACAAAAAGAAAGTTTCATGTCTTTGCAGGCGTGGTGGATAGCGGTTATAGAGGTGAAGTTAAAGTAGCAATTTACAATGCTTCTGATAGGATGCTCTTCATAGACAAAGGAACAAAGATTGCTCAGATCGTATTTCTACGATTACCTAAGCTGGGAATAAAAGAAGTGGATGAGCTTCCTAAATCTGAACGAGGAGAAAAAGGCTTTGGCTCATCGGGGTGATGCAAATTGTTAGATAAGTATAAGGATTTAGTAAAACACGCGTATATTGTTTGTCCGTGCACAGAGCGATTTGTTTCACCTTTTGTGCCATGTAGAGATTGCTCTCACGCTTCTAAATGCAAAAGCTTAAAAAAATTCAAAATAGCTAACAACTTAGATGATGAGACTTACAAGCAAATTTGCGAGGAGCTGGAGCAAAATGAGCAGATTTACTAACTTAGGCGGAATTTTTCATAAGAAGATTCCTCGAGATTTAGAGATTGAGTCAAAGCAGGACACTTTTGAGCAGGCTTGTGAAAGAGTGTTTATAGAAGCAGTAGAGATGCTCCGAGAAGGTTGGGTGGTAGATGGTGCGGTAGGCTGGGATTGTTGTTTGCGTATCTATTTCAAACATAGAGATACTGGTAAGAAAGCTACCTTAGAAGCTAAAACAGAGCGTAGACAAACGGAGGTGAAAGAATGAAAAGTAAGCCAGTAGCAAAACAGAAAGAAACACAAAAAGAAGAGAAGTTATTAAAGGAAGCAGACAAAAAGATAGAAACTGGGTTAAAGGTTTTTGAGTCTGAGGCTTTTTCAAAGTTAACAACGAGAGCTTCCATAGAAGAGCCGTTAAAGCTTCAGGTATTTGACCAAGAAACCATCCAAGAGATGGCTGAGTTTATGGCTAACGAAATCTTGCCTGCTATGAACGCCTTTGGTAAGAGGCAGTCTCAATACATGAACCTGATGATGACTTTAAACATGGAAACCCCAGCAAGAAACGCCCGTCAATGCATCTCAGAAATAGAAAGAAGGAGAGAAGCTTTAAGAGAGGCAGAAACAAGGCTGAAGAAACTCTTACTTAAGTTTAAACAGCTAAGAAAGGAATATGAAAGACTAAAAGAAGAGCCATTAAAAGAAGGAGAAGATGAAGAGGAGAGAAACCTTAAAATTTGGAAATTGCAAGTTATGTTAGAGGATACATACAAGAAAATAGTAGACCAAAGGCTTTACATTGAAGGAGCTATGAAGCATATACACTGTTTCAGCGAAGCTTATAAAGAGATTGTAAAGAATGCTGGAATGGAAAACTGGGATGAGGAAGACTTTGAAAGAGCCGAACATGAGTTCCATGTTAAGCGGGCTTTCACTCAAGCTATGCGAGACTTTAGAAATCATGGTTGTGT
>QMTT01000157.1 GCA_003663565.1 Thermoplasmata archaeon | reverse complement strand
TAATTCAAGTGCAAATCTCCTCACATCACTCCATGGCTTCCCATGGCTCATGCTCAATTGGAGGTGTTAACTATGTATAAGCTTGTGACAATTGAGGATACTGTAGCAATTCCTCCAACGAGAATGATGGAAGACGTTAAGAAAGTCTGTTGGGAGATCGTTCTCGAGAATCTCTCAAAGAAGCCCTAGAATGAGAACGTAGGGGTTATAATCCTTCCTCTTGATGTAGAACCTATCGGGGATGGTAGGATAACGTTTGGAGATCCAAATGTGTACCAGAGGGTAAGAATAAAAGCAATAGTTTATAAGCCTGAAAATAAGGAAGTCATGGATGGGTTCGTGACGCATGTTATAGACAGGGTTGGCCTTATCGTGAACCTTGGAGTAGTAGATGGTCTCCTACATGTGAGTCAGATATATGACGATAGGTTTTTATTCTCAAGAACGGAAGTAAGAGGTGAAAAAACGAAATATACAGTGAAGGTAGGAGACAAAGTGCGTGTCCGTATAGTTTCTATATCCAAGAATCAAAGCTTCACAATACCCCCATCTGGAATAAAAGATCTAAGAGGATTCAGACCCTGGCGTATAGGGCTTTCAATGCGCACACCTGGACTTGGTAAAGAAGAATGGAGAGTCTCTGAAAAGGGTGAATGAAAATGGCAAAGAAGGAAGCTAGATGTGAAGCATGCCCAAATTGTGGTTTTATATTTGATGAGAATTTCTTTCCCGAAAACATAACAAATACGCAAGTGTGTCCTGTATGTGGTTCTGAAGAGCCTAGAACCACATATTGGACAGGAAGACTAATAATTATCAATTCAAGCAAGTCTGAGGCATGGAAGATCCTTAAAGATTATAGAGACATAGAAGAAGATATCGAGGGAATTTTCGCTGTAGAAATGGAGTGACGAAGGATGAAAAAACTTTACATTTTGCCTGATGACCTCAGAATAGAACTTAAAAAACCTGTAGGTGAACTTGTAACAAATGATGAGGAGATATGTAAAAAATACAGAGAGATAAATGGAATCCTAGTTACTGTTGGGGATATTTGCACATCAAGGGCACTTGAATGCGGCAAGAAACCTTTAATAGCTATTGTTGATTTCAAGACAAAAAGGAAGTTCTTACCAAAGCATGAAATGATATTAAACAAGCTTCCCAGGGAATACATAAGGGTAAAAGTGAGGAACAATCCTGGAACAATTTCGGAAGATCTCATGCTTGTGATATCAAGGGCTTTTAACGACATGAAAAAGATGTTAATAGTCGTTGAAGGAGAAGAAGATCTCTCCGTGATTCCCGTAATTATATATGCACCTATTGGAGCGTACGTAGCCTATGGACAACCAGATGAGGGGACGGTATTTATAAAAGTTGACGAGACGTTAAAGAGGAAAGCTCAAGATATTCTCAAGAGAATGGTGGTGATCTGGCATGGAGCTCCAGATAGAATCAAAGAGATATAATCCTCTCCTTAAGAGGACAGAAATACACGCCAGAATAGTACACAAGAGGGCAGCCACTCCCTCAAGAGAAGATGTAAGGAACCTCATAGCCTCGGAGTTCGGTGTAAGTAAAGATCTCGTAATTGTACACCACATAAGAACGGGCTTTGGGTGGACTGTAAGCAAAGTCTATGCGAAGATATATGACACCTTAGAAGACCTTAAGCGTGTTGAGCCAGAGCACATACTAAGAAAACATGGGCTGATCCAAGAAGAAGTTAAGGAGGGTGTATGACTATGGCAAAGGGTGCTGAAAGCATCTATAAGTACTATGAAATAAAGGATGGAAAGCTTATCAGGAAGAGAAGGTTCTGTCCAAAGTGTGGTCCTGGAACCTTTTTAGCTGAACATAAGGACCGATGGACATGTGGAAAGTGTGGTTATACAGAGTTCAAGACGAAGAAACAGTCCTGAAAAAGTAAAATGAACAAACAGCACAAATATAGTATTCTCAAAACAGCACTTTATCCCATAATATCCTTTCTAACTATTTTCTTAACGACATTATCAACTTCACTTAATATGTTTTCTGAAACATTTTTCTCCTTCTCCCATTGACCTATCATCTTAGAGGCTAGAAGAACTAACTTCCTATGAAGCTCATCATTTTTATTGTATTTTGGCAGTTTTAGGCTTTTTATTAACTTTATGGAGATCTTATTATTGTACTCGTTTCCAGCTAGTATTTCCCTTATTATGCTTGAGTTCAAAAATGCAAAGAGATAGAGGGCCTCTTCTTTGTCATATATGGGTATGTACTGAATCCCGGATAGTAGTATCGTTGGTTTTCCTTTAAATGGCTCTACAAAAGAAACATAGAACTCCTTACCGATACTCTTCCATGCAACTTTATATGGGGCAAGTGCTTGGGGATTCACGTTGACATAATAAAATGGAACTTCTTGCGATGCTTGGTAATATTTTATCTTTCTGGAGATAAGCTTCTCCTTCTCTCTTATAAAAAAGGCATAAGTGTTCGGATATTTTTCTTTTAGTGTCTTTTCATCCAATATGTTCTGACCCTTAACAGGAAGCAATATCCAATATTCCGGAATCGTCTTTGGCCATCTCAGGTCTGAAAACCTTACAACAGGATATAAAAGGTCTTTTTCTACGAACCCTGCGTTTCTAAATCCTAAGGAATATCTACTCAACGTTGAAACATATGGGAGACCTAGCGTACGATTATCTTCTAAAATCATTACAACATATGCTTCATCTTTTCCCGTTATTAATCCCTCTTGAACGTTGTATGGATTTACTCCCCAAAAGCTGTCAACATGTGCTATGTTGCTTGGATCGAAGACCAATGGTGTATTGTATCTTACTATACCGATCTTATTTTCAATGGGAAATGGTTCAAACTTACAGAGACTTCTCACAGTAACTATCATGACAAGTTTCTCTCCTATGAACGTGGAAGAGATTATTGAAAGAAACGTACAATCTCCTAAGGTTATGTATGAAAGAAAGCCTTTCCTAGATAGAAGAAGCCTCTTTGGTATAATCAATACCACCAAGGATCCAACTTGTGTTCTTGTCTTTATGAAATCTACAAGACTCTCTATATCCTTTTTGGATGGTTTTACGGGAACAAGAAGTATTGACTTAGGCGTACTATGCTTTATGTCCTTAAAATCTGATGAAAGAACATGTAATGTTTTCTTAAGCAGTATAGAACTCTCCGCGCGAATGGGTTGTATAATTAATTTGATTCTCTCTTTGAGGATCTTACTTAAGATCACAGCTATGGCAGGGGAGTCCGTATATATTGTGATGCTCTTTATCTCACTACTAGATAGTATTTCGAGTACTCGTATCCAAACATGCTCTGATAGAAGTTCTTCTGTTTCAAATTTTTTTAAGAGTTTTGTAAGCTCCCATTTATATGCCTCGAAAAGTTCTTGGAAATCTATAGCCCTTATCTTCTCTAGAAAATCCCCCTCTATGAGATTTATGAGCACGAATTCTGGAGTTCCCTCGATGGTTTCAAGCTTATTACTATCCATTAAAGTCTTAAGACATATGAGAGTTTCAAGTGCCTCACAAGGTCCGCACTTGTTTATGTTTCTTATGGTGTCTATAAGGTCTAATATCAGCTTCTTCATCTCATTAGATCACCTCCTTGTGGGCTGGAGGTCTCGCCCTTTAATGCAGGGAGGAAAGCCCGCCTACTGTATTTTTGCGGAGAGCTTTTTAAGTATTTTCTGTCATATTATGCTACAGAGGATGCTTTTGACCGTGCCCAATGAACCACGGGCAACCGTGCGAAAGGACGCTCCC
>QMTT01000156.1 GCA_003663565.1 Thermoplasmata archaeon | reverse complement strand
GTTGAAGAAGACCGAGGTGATGTATGAGTATTTTTAAGCCAGACACAAGATTCTTTGGGGTGACCGATAGACCCCATGTTATGCCACTAGCTACTCACAGTAGCTACGGTATGCTTAAGCAGGCAGCTCAGGATATGCATCCCGACATCGATGCCTACATTAAGAAAGCCAGACCCATACCTGGGAAGAACATTCTATTGATCGATGCACTTGGTGCTGGAGAGGTTTGGGGTTCCAACGTGAACGCTGACTACTTCCCTCGTGCTGAGCTCATCAGAGAAGACATGAACGCCGGGTACAAATCTTTCGAACAATATGCCTATCCTTATAAGCATCACCAGAACGAAGCTGGAAGTAAAAATCCAGCCAGGCGCTTTGGTGAAAAAGTAGTCATGTCCAGATACTTTGCTCCCATGGATAGGATTCAGCTCATCGTAATAGTAGACTCCTCACCCAATAGGGCAGGAGATATTGTCTCTCGATGCGATAACGGAGACCATCCCGATGTATCCATGGCATGTGGAGTAGCTTACGACCAGTGCTCAATATGCGGTAAGATCCACAGAGTTAAGAGTGACTACTGTGAGCATGCTCGGGATCACCTGAACAAGATTTACCCCAACGGCGAGAAAATGATGCTCCTGAACTTCAGGCCTCGCTTCCATGACATATCATTTGTGTTCGTAGGAGCCGAGAGAGCCGCTAAAGTTCTTCGCAAGGTAGCGTCAGCTAACGCAGCCATGGCTGGAGGATATGATTTATCCCAGGTAGCTAAAAAAGCAGACATCATAAAAGACATAACTCCAGAGCAGGAAGACATTCGTATTCGCAAGGTAGCCGAGATAGCTAATCAGCATATGGGCAACGTGGGCAAGTTTGCTCAAGGCGACCCTGCAATCAATCCTATGATGCTACAGCTCCTTGCTAAGTACCCACTCGGAGACACACTGAGCACTCTTAATCAAATGGCAATACCTTTGAGACCAAGAGAGTTTCAATACTTAACTATGTGTGCCAATGGCAAGCACGACGAAGCCAATAGGTTGCACCAAAATGGTCAATGCTTTGATACTGCCGAGGCTAACGCACAAGAGGCCGTGCTCCCTGAGGGAGAATTCGACTCCGAGATAGCTAAGGCAGCGATGAATGTGGCAGAAGATCGATCAGGCCATAGACAGTTTGTCATGGCAAGAATCTACGATAGGCAGATGGGCAAGAGAGCAGCGGTTCCAGCATTTGCTGCAACAAGTTTTATTTGGCCACTCATGGGTGGTTTATTTATGGCTTACAAAAAGAAGCTTCCCAAGGACTTGAGTAAGATGATAGCTAAAGGATCAAAGTCTATCTCGCCCTACGTAACCCCCATGGCAGCAGCTACCGCAACACATATGGCATTGTCCATGGGTCGCGGATTGGCAGCCGGCGGAGTTAATGACTATGAACAAGATTGGGCTCAAGACAACTTCATGGATTACGGAATGTTGGGAAGTAATGACTTTTCTATTGACGATACTTCTATTCTTGATAAGATATCAAGTATTCCAGCCATGGCTTACGGCATCGGTTCGGTACCTTTGATGTATATGTACTCATCAATGGCACGAAAGAACGCTGACAGTCAGCCAGGAGCGTGGGATAACATGGGTCCAGTCAATCGCTTTGTAGCTAAGAACCCAGGAGCTGCATCCCTTTTGTCTTTACTCACAGTGCCAACAGTGGTAAAAACACTTAGAGCAGATACGAGCATTCTTAAGAAGCTCGGGAGCTAACTATGACAATATTATCTTTTGACGATATTTACTCACCCACAAAGGAGCAACCAATGCAAAAACAAGCAAAACCAGATTTAAGTCAAGTTTGGCTCGCTGCATATCAGAACTCTGAAACCGCAGCCCCAGCACCAATTCAAAAGCAAGCATCACCTACTTACAGTAATGATGCAGAGCTCGGAAAACAAGCTGCTCATGAAGCAATGTTGCATCTTGACGAAATGGTGAAAGCCGCTACCGAAGATATGTTTGCTGAAGAGCAAATGAAATATGCTGAAGCTGAATGGCTTGGCCAACTCTATGCTCATGGAGTATGGGAAGGCGTTACCAAAGCAGCAGCAATGGATGGAGTTCAACTTCAAAAAGACAAGCCTGAAACTAATCAAGGCGGCGCTCCTGCAGGTCCCGGTGCTCCAATAGGAATCGCACCTGCATCTATGGGTGAAGGAATTGCTTTTCTCGCAGCTAACATAGCTAAGAAGCCTGTTGGCCAGATCAGTACTCCTCAAAATATGGACGGTCCTAACAAAATCATCGCTGCAACTGGCGACGGATTCAACGGTTAATAAGGAGATTATTATGTTTGATAAAATCGCAAGCGAAACAATGCATGAATCCTTTAACCTTGGATTTACTATTTATGGAATCATGAAACAAGCAGCTCAAGGTTCACCTGAAGCTTCTGAATTCATGAAACAAGCAATGGAAGGCGAAATGCCTATGGATCCAGCTATGATGGCTGAAGGCGGAGGCGGCGGAATGCCCCCAGCACCAACCGTTGTTTGTCCACAATGCCAAAGCGAAATCACACCTTCCCCTGAAGGTATGTGCCCAGTATGTGGGTTCGACTTTAATTCACTCATGAGTGAAGCTCCCATGGAAGATCCTGGCATGCCAGCACCTTCTCCAGAAGAAATGGCAGCAGCTGAAGGTCAGATGAAAGCAGCAGCTATCGCTGATCCAGAAGTTATGAAGTATCTCATGGTTAATTACGGCGGCTGGCAGAAGCGCTAATAAGGTGGTCACAAATGCCTAAGAACCTCTTTGAAGAAATAGAAGCAGAGCTTGGATTAGCTACAAGCGATGACGCCCTCCAGAAGGAAGCGTCAGATCCGTTGCTTGCTGATATCTATTCCTATCTTGCCAATCACTCTGCTGACGAAGACAGTTTCGAAGTCAACGAAGAGTTCGGCAAAGAGGCTTCGGTGGTGACACCGGTAATTGAACCTACCACACTTACTGCTACTATGATTGGTATCGAAAAAGAAGCTGGCGAGAAAGTCTTCCCTGATCAGGTTAAGTCTTTTGTCTTTAATGCCGAAGAACTAGGTTACTCGACGGACGAGATAGAGGAGTACTTGAGCAAGGAAGCCGGACTCGGTGGTCTTCTTGGATTAGGGATAAGCGGTGCAGGACACGCACTGGCTAAGCCGTTCAGGAAAGCTCTTAATGCAAGAGCTGCCAAGAAGGGCGTTAACTCTGCCATCGAAGCTATACATAGGTCTGAAGCTGCTCCTGCTATGGCTGACCAAGCCGTAGCTAATGCAATGAGACTGGCTGGCAAAGACATTAAAGCCGCGCCTAGTCTTATGGATAGAATAACTGGGGTTGTTAACCCTAATCATTTTAGAAATAAGAGACTTATTGCAGAAGGTAAACTTCGCGGTACTATGGATGATATCATTTCAGCCGATAACGAGTACCTGACTGACCCAAGAAGAATGCAAGGACTGATCTCCGAACTGACTTTTGGTAGACCAACCGATCCTACTCTTCAGAAGTTCATGAAGAATAAGTTACCCAAAGGTAGTCGAATGGCTATGCAGGGTGGATCAGGTGCTGAGAACCTCGGCGCCAGTCTTGGTACAAAGTGGGATGCGTTTAAGCGTGGTAAGAATTACAATAAAGCCCTGGCTGCTGGTGGCGGTGGTGGTCTAGCATATCTTATGGCCACAAGAGATAAAGGATCAGGCCAAAGAGGTCGTGGATCCATTATCGTAGCTTAAGGAGAATAATATGTCTGCTAGAGAACTTCTTCAGAAAGCAGC
>QMTT01000155.1 GCA_003663565.1 Thermoplasmata archaeon | reverse complement strand
CTCCTATACTTCCTCTTGTAGCAATGCTTCTTATGAAAACGCCCTCATCTGTGGCATGTCTCTGCATTCTTATCCTATCTCCTAGTAGTGCTCCTCCAGTGTAGGGGCTTGTAGGACCCACTGCTATAACAGCAACCTTTTTTCCGCGTTTTCTGTACTCCCTTCTTAGACGATCTCTGAGTGTACTCTTCCCGACGCCTGGGGGGCCTGTTATTCCAAGTATATGTGCTTTTCCTGTGTATGGTGCTAGCTTTTCTAATATCTCCAGTGAGTCATCGTTAAGGGCTTCCACGAGTGTTATGGCCCTTGCTATGGATTTTTTGTCTCCTGAGAGCACTCCGGAAATTATGTCATCTAGCTCGTTGCTCATCATTTCTTAGTCTCCTCAGCAGCCTTTTTCACGACCTCTACAACATCTTTCAAGGGCGTTCCTGGACCAAGAACTTCATATACGCCCATTTCTTTAAGTTTTTGAGCATCATCTGGAGGTATTATGCCACCAACGATTATGGGTATGTTAAGGCCTCTTTCCTTTAGGAGGCTCAGCACCTTTGGAACAAGTACCATGTGAGCTCCTGAGAGTATACTTAGCCCAATAACGTCCACATCTTCTTGAAGGGCTGTCTCAACGATCTGCTCTGGGGTTTGTCGAAGGCCTGTGTATATGACTTCCATTCCAGCATCCCTTAATGCACGAGCCACGACCTTTGCTCCTCTATCATGGCCGTCAAGTCCAGGTTTGGCAATGAGAACTCTAATCTTCCTCTCCATTAGGATCTCCTCCAGGGCCCTTCTGTCCCTGTTAATGTTAACTTAATAACTTTAATAGCCTTTGATGTTAATAAATAGCTCTCTAAGTAAGTGCACAAGTAGAAGTTTTTGACCTCCTCCCCGCACTAAAGTGCGAGGATTCTTTGCGGGAAGGTTTGTGCATATCCTCGGCCTTGCTCCTCATTGGATATACGCGGGGTGGGCCAGCACCCTTTAAACACAACCTGTCCGCAAGGCGGAGAGGTGGGCTATAGTTCTCCTTTCGGGGACTTTGCTGACCTCCCTGCCCACTCGGCATTAGACAAATCGAGGCAAGGCTTTATAAGACTAACGCCCCACTTTCATCCTCCCTCCTCCCCTAATTCATCCCCACATTGAAATGCGAGGCTTTCTTAGCGACTTTTTGTAAACAGTTTTTAAGCGAGAAGTTTTTAAATCAAGTTTGCACATAAACTATAGTTGGATGAAATAGATCTCCAAATGGGCCTAGCACGATAGTACTCTACTAACAAGCTTCAAGTTTAAGTTTTTGTCATTATCATTGTATAATTACATCTAAGAACACCTGAGGTGGATTTTATGGAAACTCGAGACAGGAATCCAGTCGCGTTTGTTATAATGCTCATAGTAATCCTCGTAATGACGTCTTGGACTCCTATTGTATCTTCACTAAATGCAGAGCCAGGAAATATAATTGTTGAAGGTTCTCAAACAGTTTATGTACCTAGATATCCAAGCATGCTTAAGGTATGGAACACAATTCCGATTGGTAAAAATGCATTTAAACCAGTGGCTCATGGAAGATACATAGCAGTAGCTATGGCAAAGTCTGAGAATCCTACGTCTGTTGTCATATCCGTTTATGATATAGTCTCTGGAAATAATTTGGTATATCTCTCGGTGAATATTCCAATATATGTGTATTCTAAAGGGGGTATTCTCAAAGATATTGAACTAAACTGGTTCTCTTGGCAGACACTTGGAGAAAATGTCCTTGGAATAGTTCTCGTCCTTTATTATAATGGGGATAGTGAATATTCTCATATAATATCCGTTCCTGATATTTTTGGAAAAGTCATAGGGTCTGTGGCATATAACATACCGATTCTTGGCACGGTCAAGGGATATACTATAGTAGGACATGTGATGTACGTGCTAGAGAGTAATGAAATAGGGGTTTACTCCTTAAGAGCATTGAATCTAAAAAATGGAGAGGTTCTGTGGATTTTCAGGGATTCGGAGTTTACAGTACCTGACTGGAAACTAATCACTAAGCATCTTAGAAACTTTAGCTCTATCAGTGGCCAAAAGAACCCACAGGACTTGTATTACAATTACACAGTAATATACAAGCCTCTTTTTGAGGCCCTTTATAGGCTTAAACACACGGTACTATATGCTAGAGGGAAGCTGTATGTCTTTCTACCATTTGGTCCAATACTTATCGTGAACGCCAGTAATGGGAAAGGAATAAACGATGATGAGATACTTGCACCATATTATGCCCTTTCTCCTGATCCAAATGAAGGATTGCAGAGGGATATCCTTTACCCTATAGGATGTGAATATAAGTCCAGTAGTGATAATGAAGTGGGTTATATAGTAGCTTTTTATATTGGTACGAACTATGCAGGCATCATAAAAAAATACTTAGAGAACAACACAGGATTATCTTTAGGAAAACTTGTGAGCGAGCCTAAGGTAATTGTATATTCAACTGATACACAAAATTTAGACCCAAGTAACGACTCTAACGCTTTGATTATTGAAAACAACGATGTACTAAGTACATCAGTGTTAATTGTTGATCCTTTAGTATCGTTTTACATAAAGAAATATAGTCTCTCAATTATTACAGCTCAGGTATTGTATTATAACTATACATGGCTTTTCGACACTGAGCAATACATAAATAATAGCGAAAAGGACATTGAAGATAGAATCTTAGATCTAAAGTTTGACGTAATAGACATGGTAAGTAAGTCCATGTTCTATGTGATTTCGGGAATATCTCCCAAGATGCTTGAAAAATCACAATTGCCACTTCCGACGTCTCATTACATTAAGGATACTGTACATTTCAAAGCGCTGACATATGCTCTTCCATATTATCTCAGCAATGAATCAATAATGCCTATAAATTTCACAGATTTAGTTTTAGTGGTAACAGACAGTGGATTGTATGCCTATGGAATTAGATACTCCACTGAAGGAAATAAAGCAGAACCTGCTCTTATATGGTGCTGGGAGAAGTCTGTACCTATAGGACTGGTTCCGATTGAGAACGTACTATGGGCCCTCTATGAAAAAGTCAATGACGAATATAAGCTGGTGATAGTGTCGCCTGTTTACATAAAGGCAGGTGATCCGGTAATTGGATATTATAATATGACGTTGAACGTCCTATATGCAGGCTTTTCGTTCTATGACTATCTTTCTGGAGAATGGGATCCTTACTTACCTAGACATCTGTTAGCCTCAATTTATTACATAACGCCCTCTGGAAATGTATATTCACTAAAGGCGAACACTACTATACTTTTAGATTATCCAGGGATTAACACTATTAGAGCAGTTCTATACTTCGATAATAATACAGTTACATCTAGTGAGGAGCTTTCACATGAGAGACTCACAGAAATACTACTCCACGATAGTGTTGCAGATGAGGCATTTTTCGATGTCTATGTCTTGAGTAAGAACTATTGGCCATCAAGATATGGAGGCATAGAAGGATATAACTATGCATATGCAACCCTCCCACGGATAGATATGTTAGGAGTGGTGGATATACCTGGAATCCAAAATGGTGCTCAAAACATAGTTTCATTGCAGACGTTAAACACGAAAATATACGTCGTAACTACGGATGGTCTGTCTACGAAGGTTTATACTCTCTCTCCATCATTGGCTGTTATTGGAGTCACTGAGCTTCCAGGAAAAGCCCTCTCTTCGGTAATATTTAGAAATAAGCTCTACGTGCTATCAAAAGAGGGAGACTTCAACTGTGCGTTGTACGAACTCTCTGATGGTGGAGTCAAGATCCTAAGCAGG
>QMTT01000154.1 GCA_003663565.1 Thermoplasmata archaeon | reverse complement strand
CCAAGAAGCTCGTAATGCTTAGATCATAGCTTACAGCAAATATTGGTATTTGTATTGGAAGTCCCGCTAACGTGGCTTGCGATAGGTGTTGCGATGTCTATGGCAGTACTGGTTCAGATGATGGCAATGCTTAACAAGACCATGTCTCAAGTCACGTTAGCGGGACTTCCAATACAAATACCAATATTCGCTGTAAGCTATGATCTAAGCATTACGAGCTTCTTGGTAGTCTCAGTTATAGCAGTTCATGCAGCCTTCTCTGGACTTATGCTCAGAGATCTTTCGGGAGGGCATAGGTATTCTCCACTCCTACACCTCGTGGTTATATTTTGGGTTGCTGCTGCCGTGTACACCATAATGCAAAATGTTATGAGCATTGTATTAGGTATATAATAGGAGTGGATCCTCGAGGGAATGTCCGTTGGGTAATGTGTTTAAAAGGGTGATATTCAGATGTCAAGGTTACCAACAGGTGTTAGAGGGTTCGATGAGATCGTGGGGGGAGGTCTTATTTCTGGAAGGGTGTATATAGTCACAGGCCCTCCAGGGGCAGGAAAGACCACGTTCAGTGTTCAGTTTATAGTGAACGGTGCTCTTATGGGAGAGAATGGATTATATCTCTCCCTATCGGAACCTGTCTCAAACATAATCGAGGACATGACGAATTCATATAAGTTCCCCATTAAAGACCTTATCTCCAGAAACAAGCTCTTCTTTGTGGACCTTGCTCCTTATGAGGAAAACGTTATATGCGGAGATGATAAAATAAAGTCTTATATAGAAAGAATATTAACTGCCTACACACACAAGATAGAGTCTGCTGAACATTACTTTACTTTAACGGACGTCTACCATTTTCTCTCCAAGATATTACCGCCATTGAAGATAAAAAGACTTGTTATAGACTCTATAATGGGGCTTAGGGGCATAAGCCCAGACACGTATGGCAAGGAGTTCGTCAAGTTCATGCGCGGTCTAAAGACGTTCAACGTGACAACGATCATAATCTCAGAGATGTACGAAACTCTTAAGTATCAACCAGAGCACTTCATGGCGCATGGTCTCATAGTGTTCCATCACTTTCTTCACGAAGGAAGGATGATAAGAGGCGTCCAAGTACTAAAGATGCGTGGGACTAGACACAGTGAGGACATCTTTGAGATTGTTTTTACGTCTTCTGGTATTGAGGTCACAAAGAGGGTGATACAGATTTGAGTCAAAAGGACATGAAAGCTAGAGAAAGGGATCTCATTAGGAAAGCATATAAATTAGGTTATGAAGTAGGGTATTATGGACACATGGAAACCCTCTCTTGGGTCGCTGACGAGAAGAAAAGGCTCGTAGAAGAGGCTCTTTCACTAGGGATAGATGTAAACGTGATAATAAAGGCATACAATGTTGGGAAAAAAAGAGGTACTGAGGCCAAAAGGAAGAAAATACAGGAAGGGCTTTCAAAGAAGTCTTTACTTGAGAGACTTAGAGAAGAGTTTAAGGAAATATACACGGTTTCTGACGCCCTTTCTGAGCCTCAGGTTCACTCAAAACCTAAGATCCTAAGACCCCCTCTCCTCCTACAGCCTTTAAGCGTTTTAGCAAAGACCCATCTCATGATCTTAGGCCCAAAGTTTCTCACTTCTAAAAGAAAGAGACGAGAAAGGCGCTAAAGTATGCGTGTACTCTGTTATCTTTTGATCCTGAAGTGATCGAGAGCACGAAAACAATAAAATATCATATGAGATTTTATGTGTAGCAATCATGATCATAGGAGGTATTTCATATGGCAAGGAAACCAGCAAGGATGTGGAGACATATAAAGGGACCTGCTTATACAAGGAAGGAATACATAAGTGGTGTTCCAAACCCTAAAATAGTGATATTTGACATGGGAGATCCTAGCGGAGACTTTCCAGTTAGTGTTCACCTTGTGGCTAAGGAAAGTGTTCAGATAAGGCATAACGCATTAGAGGCGGCACGTGTTGCTGCAAATCAGTACCTCATGGATCATCTCGGAAGAAGTGGTTATCACTTGAAGATAAGAGTTTATCCTCATCACGTGCTTAGGGAACACAAGATGGCTGTGGGAGCAGGAGCAGACCGTATATCGAAAGGTATGAGGATGGCCTTTGGGAAACCCGTTGGAACAGCTGCTCGTGTGAAGGCAGGTCAGATAGTCATGACAGCTAGGGTTCCAAAGGACAAGATAGACATCGCAAAGGTGGCACTTAAGAGGGCAGGTATGAAGTTGCCAACGCCCGTGAGAATAACCGTGGAGGAGAATGGAAAGATAGTAGAGGGTGCTCCTCAGATCTGATGACTCCTTTTTCTATTTTTCATCATATATGGGCCATATAACGTATAGCCCAACTTCCTATAGTATTCTCTAACACCAACTCCGCTGGTTACTACTATCCTATCCACACCCCACTCATCGAATGCAATTTTCTCAGCCTCTATCATAAGCTGTTTTCCAAATCCTCTATGTTGCCATTCGAACAGAGGTTTTTCACCAAGTGGTACGGGAGGTCCGTCAATTTTCAGTTCCCTTACAATTGCCGTTGGAACTTCTCTTATTTCCACTCTATGCGCATGTTTACTTGGGAGTCTAAGTCTTAGATATCCTATGAGTATGTCTTTCTCTGCATCTTCAACACTAAGAAACACTTCCTTACCCCATGAAGCGTCGTAATCGATCCTTTTAAGCTCCACGTTGTTGAGATTCGGTGTGATTCCTTCTCTTATGTATTTGAAACCTACTTCCCTGTAGCGCATTTCTCTGATTCTTACTCCTTCTTTCTCGAGTTCTCTTATAACGATGTCCCTCATGTGGCTCTTTCTTGGACCTGCATCTATAGCATCTCGTGGAATATCTCTCATCACTCTCTGGACTCTTACCCATGGCGGTATTATCTTGAACACTTCTTTAAGAAGTTTTATGACATATTCATCGTCAGGAGGATCGTATTCTCCAGATTTCCACATCTCATACAGCTTTGTGCCTTTTATCACAAGCGTTGGATATATCTTAAGCATGTCAGGCCGGAATTTTTGATCCTCAAACACTCTCTTGAACATCTTAAGATCTCTCTGAAAGTCGCTCATTGGAAGCTTTGGCATGAGGTGGTAAACGATCTTAAGTCCTGCATCCTTTGCAATCCTTGTGGCCTTGATCGTGTCCTCAACATTGTGTCCTCTCTGTACGAATTTTAGTATGTCGTTATATATCGTCTGTACTCCTATTTCCACTCTTGTTGTTCCGTATCGAAGCATCTCATCCACGTGAGCCTCAAAGCACCAATCTGGTCTAGTTTCTATAGTAAGGGCTACACATCTGTGTCTTGCATGTTCATTTAAGTATATTGCCTCCTCGAGGTTCGATGCCTCAACGCCATTTAGGGCATCGTAGCAGCGTTTTATGAACCAGTCCCTATAATTTCTATCCCTTGCAAGGAAAGTACCTCCCATTATTATGAGTTCTATCTTATCCGATGGCTGTCCTATGGATTCTATCTGAGAAATTCTATGTTTTACCTGAAGATATGGGTCATAGTTGAACTCAAGACCTCTTCTGGCAGCAGGCTCTAGTCCAGTGTAGCTCTGCGGAGTTCCGAACTCCACACCCCCGGGACAATATATGCACTTTCCGTGGGGACATGGAGCTGGAGAGGTCATCACAGCAATCGTTGCCACACCTGCTGATACTTTTGCAAGTTTCCTACCAAGAATATATCTCACTTTACTGAGATATTCTTTGGGAATATGTGCGAGAATGTCTGAGTCCTTTGGTACGGGTATTTTATACATTCTTGAGAGCTTAATCTTCAACCTTTGAAGGTCATCCTTGTTCT
>QMTT01000153.1 GCA_003663565.1 Thermoplasmata archaeon | reverse complement strand
GATGGTGATGCGATGGGGATTTAGCGTTCTCGCAACATCAGAGACCTTGTATAGCCTTGTCATAGTGCATCAAAAATAGATATAAATGCAAGTAATATCTTTTAAATATTTTAGTAGAAGCATATTTGAGAACTGCCTTCTATTCAGAGGAGGTGCAGGGTTTTTGATACTTATAAACGGGAATACTGGAGTAAGAAGTATGGAGAAAACTTATGTTAAAAGTTTCAGCGAGTTGCTTCTTAAACTTTCTAAAGAAGAAAAAGACCTCATTAGAGAACTTGCGGTATCCTATTATGGAGACATTCCTGAAGTGAATCAGATAGTATATGTCCTTGAAGATCCTACACTAAGACTTCCCCTGTCCAGGATCACGTTCAAGAGTATAGATACTCTTGCTTATTATCTTGCAGAACATGCCGAAAGGCAGTATGGGATCCCAATAGGCTTCACTGAGAACTTCTATAGGATTGTCTTAAATGTTCTCTCGAAATCGAAAAGATATACCTCTAAGTTTTGGCACATACTTGAAATGGGATTTCTACCTGAGGACCTAAGCATGGTTCTTGGGAGGGAATTCTTCAGAAAGTTCAGCATAGTTCCAGAGGACTTGACAGAGATTATGCACATAATAAGGGAGAACAAACTCATAGATCCTGATGGGAAAAACCTACTTAAGGCTTCTATATATCTTGCTGTCGGTAACTTTAGGAAATTTAAAGAATCGTTGAAGGCCCTCGAAGGTCTCACGTTTGATGGATACTCAGCGAGTACTGCGTTAGCCATAAAAACACTTTCTGGGATCTATTTGAACTACATTCCGGAGATATCTTACGAGCTCGAAGGAGCTCCGTATAAGGCATATATAGTGGGTAAGTCATGGCTAGGCATTCTTGAGATCTTAAAGAATGGTACCTTAAGCAACCCTAAGGAGTTCTCGGAGATCCTAGAAGCAAAACCCTACGAGCTTATACTTATAAGTCCTTGGGTATACACGCTGACAAGCATATTTAAAGCAATGTGGGCCCTTAAGAACTCCTCTCAAAGCCTTGCAATAAGGACACTCTCAAGGTTGGACTCCCTACTTCCTGATAAGCCTTACTTCATTAAGACAACAGTTCTAGCATTCCTTACGGTCTTGAGTAGGGAATACTCCGAGGAGAAGGTCTTCCTGCATAGATACTACAAGCTGAAGTCGCTGGTTAAGAAACTCATGACCTCAAGGGAACTCTACGGCAGGCTCTCCTTAGTACTAATAGATGCTTTTGCACTTATGGACCCAGAAGAGGAAGAGGATTATGAAGTTCTTCAGGGAGTAAAAATCCTTAAGGAGACGTTTTCAGACGTAAGGTCTACGAACAACTTGAGTAGTAGGTTGACATACATAGAAATGCTCAGGAAGCTCAAAGTAGCAAGTATCCTATATGAGGATGAGAAATATGAAAGAAGTGCTAGTATAAGTGATGAGGTAATAATGGAAGCAGAGAGATTAGGGATAGATCACATTCTAGGTCGTGCACTTGTAATAAACGTGAAATCCAAGATAAAACTTCTTGAGGAGGAGGGCTATAAATCAATAAACGAAATCATATTTAAGATAAACAAGCTAAACGATCTAATAAAGAGACTGGAGAAGATATGCACAAGGGTACAAAACGTACACCTCAAGAATGAGGTTGAGGACTTAAAGAGACATATGAACCTTGTCATGACAAGGTATAGGGATATCATTAACATAAGAAGAAAGTTCAAGGGGCGTAGGGAGTTCTTAAACAGATTATAAAACGCTGCTGAGAAAGCCTCGCCTTTTAAGGGCGGAGAGGATGTCAATTATAATCGGAACACTTCGTTAAGCCTATGAAAGGAATTATAAAAGAGAAGAAGACTAATGCATCCATCGTGAGCCTGATTGGGAAAATTTTCATCCACGAGTGCTCACGACGTACAGACCCCTTTTATGCAACCTCACTCCACAGGCTAAGACCCTTTAGTGTGAAGTCTCTTTTCAGCGGTTCATTCCCAGATAACTCCACTACTGCTACCTCCGCAACGAAGACCTCCGCTTCTATGAGATGGCCACCATAAGCCCTTCCTTCTTTGTCTCCGAGTATCACATGAACATGAGCAAAAGGCTTATTGTCCTTTAAGCTGATGTTTCCCTGAGCAGATAAGAGCTCATAAGAGCCTTTTAGGCTTATCGTTAAGTATTTTTCCTCTTCTTCAATGAAATATCCTATCCTTGGATTCTTAAGACTTCCGATTGCAAATACCAGGCCCATTCTTATTCCCTTACGCTCTGCGTAATCATTTATAAATGACAACATCTCAGATCCTTCTGGTATCCTAAAGACGTGGACTTTTTTCACATCATACTTCATGGCAAACACCTCTGCTTAATTAAACATACGTGTCTTTTTTATAAGCAGTTATTGTTTTAAATACCAGAAAGAGGCCTGTACTGTCAAGTTAATAAGGTGATCGCATGTCTCAGATAGACCTCGCGAGGAGAGGTGTAGCATCAGAGGAGATGAAATTCGTCGCGAAAAAAGAGGGTGTAGATGAAGAAAAACTCATAAGGTATGTAGCGAAGGGGTATACAGTTATCCTTAAGAATGCTGTTCATGACTGGGTGGAGCCTGTTGCCGTGGGTAGTGGAGTTCGTGTCAAGGTGAACGCGAATATAGGAACCTCGAGAGATATAGTGAACGTGGAAGAAGAAATAGAAAAGGCAAAGATAGCTGTGAAGTACGGAGCAGACACAATAATGGATTTATCCACGGGGGGAGACCTTGATGTTATCAGAAGAAGAATCATGAAAGCTGTGAGCGTTCCTATTGGAACTGTTCCAATATATCAAGCGGCTGAAGAGGCGCTCTCTAAGGGTAGGGCCATAGTAGAAATGACAGAAGATGACATATGGAGAACCATAGAAAAACACTTCAAGGACGGAGTAGACTTCGTGACAGTGCACGTCGGTGTGACTAAGGAAGTCGTGGAGAAGATGAAGAGATGTAAGCGTATCGTTGGGATGGTCTCTAGAGGAGGAACTTTCCTTGCAGCTTGGATACTTCACTGGGAAAAGGAGAACCCTCTTTACAAAGACTTCGATTACCTTCTGGAGATTGCAAAGGAGTACGATGTCGTTCTCAGCCTTGGGGATGGTCTGAGACCAGGAGGACTTCCTGACGCAGGAGACGAATTGCAGATATCTGAACTCTACACGCTTGGAAGACTTGTTAAGAGGGCAAGGGAATACGGAGTCCAGA
Organism: Thermoplasmata archaeon; assembly: GCA_003663565.1. The sequence continues at coordinate 584 of QMTT01000153.1, read as the reverse complement.
CGATGGTTGAAGGTCCAGGACATGTTCCAATAGATCAGATACCAATGCAGATAAAGATAGCAAAAGTGGTCACGGATAACGCTCCCTTCTATGTCCTTGGACCAATAGTTACGGACATATTTCCAGGGTATGATCATATAGCCGCAGCCATAGGAGGAGCTATAGCTGCTTTAAATGGTGCGGACTTCTTGTGTTATGTAACGCCCTCTGAGCACTTGGGTCTGCCCACAATAGAACACGTCAAGGAAGGTGTTATTGCTGCAAAAATAGCGGCACATGCGATAAACCTAACAAGGTTCCATGAAGAATACATGAAAGACCATCAGATGAGCATTGCAAGAGCATCACTAGACTGGAATAAGCAATATGAGCTTGCATTTGATAAAGAGAAATTTAAGGAGATAAGAAGCCTAAGACCATCAAGGACTGAAGCTTGTAGTATGTGCGGGGATCTCTGTGCAATAAAGATCATAAATAGCATGCTAAAAAGATCCTAGTATTTTTCGATTCCAAGGGTTTCTTTCACCTTTTTGACTATTTCTGGAACTATTTGCCCTGCTTTACCCATGAGAAATACATCAGCT
>QMTT01000152.1 GCA_003663565.1 Thermoplasmata archaeon | reverse complement strand
TCAAAGATTTTCCTTTCCTGGAGGTCCCTATTATGTACGGGTCATATCTCTTTCTCAGAAGTGTCAGAAGAGATGAAAGAGGTTTATTGTAATACACCGGCCAGAATCCTATGTACTCCTCTCGGTTAAGGTCATCAGGAGAAACAAGTTTGCCATCTCTAATAGCAACCAACTGGGGCAGTCTTTTTCCGTATCCCAGCCGTACCAGTTTGTTCACTGAGATTTTTTTATTGACGTGTTTTGAAACGAGAATCCTTTCATGCGTAACCGCACCCCACTCGGTTTTTCCGGGAGATATGTGTGACTCAATTTGCAAAGGTGGAATTACTCCGAAATACCTGTCCGTTTCCTCCAGAGGAAAAACCAGTTTTTTGAGCCAAGGAGGTGTAACAGCATATTTCAGTGTTTTTACAATATACCTTCCCAAACCATGAGAATCAAAATATGGGTCTTCATCATAATAAACAAAAACATGAGTAACACGGAACATTCCAAGAAACCTTGCAAGTTGGCCAATGAGATATGCTCTGAGCATTCTATTCTTTTCCACAGAAGTAAACGTTGATGGAAGGGCCACCATCAACCTCATGAATAAATTTTAAGTAGGTCAAGACATAATAATTATACGCTGATTCTGGGGGTGGTTGCGTTCAGGTATTTAATAACATCCGCTCTCCCATACGTGAACTATGTGCCGCACTTAGGACATCTGGTAGGGTGCATACTGCCCGCAGACGTGTTTCACAGATTCCTTGATTTGAAAGGGATAGAGAACATATATGTATGCGGTACTGATGAACACGGAACACCCACAGAGGTCGCTGCCATAAAAGAACACGTAACTCCAAAAGAACTCTGTGACAAGTACTACGAAATACACAAGAAGGCATACGAGTGGTTCAACATTGATTTCTCTGTATTTGGAAGAACCTCTGGAAAGACCCACCACGAAATGACACAGTACATATTCAGGAAACTGTATGAAAACGGATACATATTTGAACAGGAAATTGAAATGTATTACTGCCCAAAGTGTGAACGATTTCTTCCAGACAGATACATAAAAGGTATCTGTCCCCACTGCGGTGAGGAAATAGAAGGAGATCAGTGTGATTCATGCGGACACCTGATTGACCATCACGAAATCATTGAGCCAAAGTGCGCCATCTGCGGAACAACTCCAGAACTCAAAACATCGAAGCATCTGTTCTTTGACCTTCCAAAACTGAAGGATGAATTGAAATCCTGGATAAAGAAAAACACCCACTGGCCAGAATATGTGAGAAACTGGTCACTGTCTCTTCTTGAAAACATAAAGCCGAGGTGCATAACAAGAGACATAATCTGGGGGGTAAGTGTTCCGGTTGAAGGGTACGAAGATAAGGTATTTTACGTCTGGTTTGATGCCCCCATAGGATACATCTCGTTCACAAAGGAATTAACCAGGGACTGGGAATCCTGGTGGAAGAATGAGGAAACAAGAGTCGTTCATTTCATAGGAAAGGACAACATCCCGTTCCATACGATCATATGGCCTGGAATGCTCATAGGAGCCAGGGATGGGTTTGTTCTTCCGTATTACGTCAAAGGAGTGCATTACATAACCTGGGAAGGAAAGAAGTTCTCCAAAAGCAAGGGTATAGGAATATTCCTGGACGAGGTTCAGAACTACCCGTATCCCCCGGACTACTGGAGATACGTGCTCATGTCTATTTATCCAGAAAACAAGGATGCTGATTTTTCATGGGAAGTGTTCAAATCACGAATAAATGACGAACTTGTGGATACGCTCGGAAACTTCGTGTATCGGGTGCTCTCCTTCATTTACAGATTCTTTGATGGAAAGGTCCCGCAAGGAGAACTCACCGAAAAGGACAGAGAAGTCATTGAGGATGTAAGAAAGCAAATAGAAAAGGTTGAATCCCTGTTTTTTGAAATAAAGCTCAGAGATGCGCTGAAAGAAGCCATGGAAATTGCAAGAATAGGAAACGCATATCTCAATTCCGAGGAACCCTGGAAGAATAAAGAAAGAGCTCCTGCGGTGCTGTTTGTCTCGGCGAACATTGTGCGCGTTCTTTCCGTGGTTCTCTGGCCCTTCATCCCCGAATCCTGTGAGAGAATACAAGACATGCTCGGAATAAAGGAACGTTCTTGGGACAAAGTCAAGGAGTTTGATTTTAGAGGAAAGATAAATAAACCTGAAATTCTATTTAAGAAAGTGGGGTGAGATAATGGGTTTTGTGACAGAATTTAATTGGGTACTGAAATTGAAACCAGAGCAAGGGTTTCCTGAAGAAATCAAAGAAGGACTCACATTTGAATTTAAGAAACAGGATTATAGAGTATATCCAGTAGGAATTCCAGTGTATCTCGTGGATAAATCATGGGTGGCTGTTGCTTTGGTCCTAATAAAAGAAATCTCATGGAAGGACGACTCAACACAGGGAAAAGCCGTTATCGTAAAAGTATTCTCTGAAGAGGAAAAGGAAGTCGCCACAAGATTATTAAGAAAAACAGTTGAAGTCGCTAAAGGAGAAAAAATAGAGGACTTTGATGGATACAAAATGACCTAATCAAGAAGAATCTTTTAAAATTTTCAAAATTCAATATTTCAAAATTTTAATTATGTCATGCAACGATGATAAATCTGTTTCCAAATCGGATAGGTAAGATAAAAGAACTGGTAAACAACCAAATTCTGTGGAAGAAAAAGTACGAAGACATGTTTGTGAGGCAGGAACATTTTAAAACAGAGAAGAAAACCCGCAATAAGGCAAAAGCACAGTAAACTGAAGATAAAAACACACAGAGGAATAAACACCTTTCTTTTCCCGAACAAGTTATCATAAAGAAAATGAACGAATCGCAAGGGAATGTAAACACCCAGAGCAAAAGACGCTCCTATCATTAAAATTCCGAAGAGCCTTTCAGCAACCTTTCCCATAAGTGAGAGGCGTGTTTCCTCAATCTTTTGCATGTCCAGAAATGTAACTCCAAAAAAGGAAAGGACAGTCAGTGTAATGAATAGAGAGTATATTGTGACAACTGATAGCTCGAAAAGAAGATACATAGCGGCAGGGAGAACATGTTGGTTCTTCTTAACAGCTCTGATCAAAAGAATGACAAAAAGCAGTAGGAAAAACACTACGGCAAATAGAACAAGATTTATTTTCAAATTAAGAACCACCAACGCCATCAATACCACAAAACAGGTCATGTACATCTCAGCAAGATTTTTTGAATACCCCCAAAGTGTGTTTTTGCAATACTCCCCTGAAAGAAAGTGGTCCAGTCGTTTGGTAATATGGTTTTTCCTAACAATCAAGAAGAATACCATCCCTAACACAAAGCATATCGTTACCAAATAAATGTCATGTATTTTAATAAAGGAAAAGATTGACTGAAGCGAAATTATAGCAACCACAAGAGTGATGAATATCTCAGCTACTGGCCAGAGCGCCTCACCCTCGGACCAGAATTTTTGAACGGTTTTAATCACATTCACCGGAAATCACTTCCTCCTGAACCTTCTTTGAGTAATACATCATGGTGTCCCAGAATTCTTCAAGGAATTCTTTTGGAATTCTGTCCGAGAATTCCATGTATTTCTCTCGGACCACTTCTTCTCGTTCCCTGTCCTCAACCGGAAGATGGTGTTCTTTCTTGTATTCCGCGATTTCACGGACAACATCAAATCTCTCGGCAATGAGTTCCAAGATTCTTCTGTCCAGTTCGTCTATCCTTTTTCTTAATTCATCCATAATGAGTTTTCTCAAAAAAGGATTATATTATTTTTTGGTTCGTTTTTTGGCGAAGTTAACAGAGAGGTTTTTTATTGAAACCCGCG
>QMTT01000151.1 GCA_003663565.1 Thermoplasmata archaeon | reverse complement strand
GGTTTAGTATTCTCGCAACTTCAGGGACCTTGTATAGTTTTGGCATGGTGCATCAAAAATAGGTATAAATGCAAGTAATATTTAAATATTTTGGTAGAAGCATATTTTGAGAACTGCCTTTAAATACACAAAGCTTTAAATAATCGGGCTTGATCTTATCTATAAGGCAATCAAGTTCTAAATAGAACTAAAGGAGCACTGGTGGGCGGAGATGCCAGGAGACTACGCAATAGAGACTATAGATCTTTGGAGAGTATACAAGGATCGAGAAAGGGAGGTCATTGCACTTAGAGATGTGAACATAAAGGTCAAAAAGGGAGAGCTATTTGGCGTTTTAGGGCCTAATGGAGCAGGGAAGACGACATTGATAAGGATACTCACGACGCTCCTGTTACCAACGCGTGGAGAAGCATATGTTTATGGGTATAACGTGAACGGAGAAGAACACAAGATAAGACCGATAATAAACCTTGTCTCTGGTGGGGAGTTTGGAGGATACGGTTTACTACGCGTTGAGGAGAACCTTTGGATGTTCTCTCAGTTCTATGGAATTCCCACAAAGGAGGCGAAAAGAAGAATCAGAGAGCTTGCTGAAAAGATAAACTTTGAGGACAAGCTAAGGGCATTCGTAAGGGATCTTTCACTTGGGGAAAGGCAGAAGATGAACATAATTAGGGGCTTTCTCAGCGACCCCCTTGTGATATTCCTAGATGAGCCCACCCTAGGGCTGGATGTTCCCACGGCGAGGATCATAAGGAACTTCATAAAGTCATGGCTCCGAGAAAATCCTGACAGGACAGTGCTTCTGACGACGCATTACATGCTCGAGGCAGAGGAGCTCTGTGATAGGATAGCGATCATAGACAGAGGAAAGATAGTTGCTGTAGGGACTGTAGATGATCTGAGAAGACTCGCTGGAAACTACATAAGCGCCACCATAGAATTCTATGGCACTAAGCCTCCAGAGGGGATTCCAGGAATAAAAGGAGCGAACTTAAGGGAGATATCTCCAGGGCACTTCAGGGGAAAAATCGTGGGTATGGATGAAAGCGATATCATAGAATACGTTGAAGCTATAATAAAGGCTGGAGGGAAGCTCAGGTTCTTCAGGCTTCAGAAGCCCTCCCTTGAGGACGTGTTCATATCACTCGTAGGAAGGGGTATCGAGGAATGAAGAAGGAAGTCTTTTGGAGGGTAGTGGTAGCAAGGGCATATCCAAGGGTCATGTCTATTGTGAGGGCTGCCAGATGGACTATAGGAGGTACTATAGTTTCCCTGTTTTATATGGCAGCCCTGGTTCTTATCTATAAATCCATAAATGCACCTCCAGAGTATTATAGCTTTGCAATACTGGGAAGCTCCCTCCTCTCATACTGGGACAATGTCGTATGGAACATGGGAATGCAGCTGTATTGGGACAAGGAGGACGGACTTCTAGAGCTTTATATGATAGCGCCGATGAACAGGATGGCTCTCCTTACAGGAATGGCTCTGGGTGGGATGACTATGACTTCCGTCAGGGCAATAATGATATTTATTGTTGGGGTACTCTTATTCAAAGCTCCAGTAGTTGTTCAGAATCCGTTTCATCTAACGTTCGCATTTTTCTTGGCTTTAGTAGCTTTATACGGGGTAGGAATGGCGTTTGCATCTCTGTTCCTCATGTGGGGAAGACAGGTATGGGCAGTTGCAGATATATTGATGGAGCCCGTGTACACGATCTCAGGATCATATTTCCCCGTAAAGAGTCTAGGGCATTCCCTTGCGTTCGTTGCAAGCATAATCCCTTTAACGTTTGGCCTGGATGCTGTAAGACAGGCCATGTTCGGCTCTGCATGGGGCCTTTTACCCCTGCCATACGAAGAGCTCTTTCTGGCAGTTTATGGGGTGTTCTACATACTTCTCGCGAGATACGCGCTGAGAAAAATGGAATATCTCGCGAAAGTTGAGGGTAAACTCACGTTGAGGTGGCAATGATGTCTATGAAGTACCATGTGAAGTGCTTCTATACATCTATGTGGCTTGGGTTCAAGATCACTCTCAACTGGGCGAGAAATCCCCTCGTGTACGTCACATACAGTCTTGTCCTTCCAATAGCTTCTGTGTTCCTCATAATCTTTATGTATTGGGCAGTAGGTTATTACACGCCGGAGAGGATTGCTCACGCAATCGTGGGTCAGGCACATGCATATATACTCACGGACGTCATAGCAACAGCTTCATGGATTGTGGAAGACGATAGGGAGCACTATAAGACGCTGAAGTACATGTTCATAACACCATACTCCTACTACCTTATAATAATCGGAAGGATAATCTCACATATGGTGCTCGCACTTATAGGCGTTGTGTACGCATTCATAATATTCTATGCCTTCAAGCTCCCCATGTCCTTTAATCCATGTCTCTACTTATGCTCCTTAGTCCTTGGCATAATAGCATCGATAGCGCTCGGTATGACGTTAGCATCTATTATATTCGTAATGCCCAGAGGGGGGAGGGTCATAAGCAGAAGCCTTCAGGCAATATTCTACGTGTTTTCAGGCGCAGTGTACCCCATAACAGTTCTGCCCAACTGGGCTCAGAGACTGTCCTTTGTTATACCCGTGACGTACTGGTACTCCCTCCTTAGGAGGTCTATCCTAGGCTTCGACACGGATCCCATACTCTCCACGCTTCAAGAAGAAACCCTCATGATGAGATTTCTTATAACGGCTGTAGTATTCCTCATCCTCTCTTACATCATGTATAGAATTGCCACATGGAGAGCAAGAAGTTCCGGAAGACTCGAGCTTATTTCTAGCATATGAAAAAAGTTTAAGAGGTGCCGCTCGGGGTGGGTGAGCGTAGGTATGATTATCAACTACTGATAATAAATTGTGAGAATTAAATATATTAAATTTATGTGTTCATAGGATGTTGATCGAGATGCCACGTTGTACACTATGTGGGTTCTACTCGGAAGAGATCAGTTCCTCAATAGGGGTTTGCGTTAACTGTTTGAGAAGAGATCCATATAAGGCGTTGAAACACGTTAAAACTGTCAGAGAAAAGTGGAGAGAATACATAGGCCTTCCCAAGGAGCCTCCGAGGGATGGTTCTGTCAAGTGCACACTTTGTGTCAACGAGTGTGAAATATCGCAAGGACTTGTTGGTTATTGCGGCATGATCAAGAACATAAACGACAGGCTTGTCCCGATAACTGATAGCTTTGACGTGGCATATCTTCATTGGTATTACGACCCTCTTCCCACGAACTGTGTCGCAGATCCCGTGTGTCCTGAAAGGAAACATTACGGATACTATAACCTTGCAGTATTCTTCGCAGGGTGTAACTTAGATTGCCTCTTCTGTCAGAACATAGAACACAAGTATATGGTGTCTCAAGGTGTAGTCCACGATAAGAGTAAGCTGTACAGCGTCTCAGAGCTCGTAGAGATAGCAATGAAGAGAAGAGTTGCATGCGTCTGTTACTTTGGCGGGGATCCATCTTCAAGCATAATATACGCGCTTAAGGTTTCTAGGGAGATATTAAGGAGGTCAAAAGAGGAAAATGCCAACAAAAGGATCTGTTGGGAGACCAATGGACTGGAGAATCCAAACACAATTAGAGAGATGACAAAGATAAGCCTCATGAAACTATTCTTTTCTTCGTGAACGTTTATGAGCATTTTGCATGTCATTGAGGAACAAAACATTTAAAAATTAAGAGCACGGACTTAAAGATATCGGAGGGACTCATAGTGGCGTCTTCCAGGGATTCTCCGGGCCCTGAAAGGTGTGGGAGGCCTGGAACAGTTGTTAGGGCATACTCAATCCCGTTCCAAGCAGACGAGATTATCCTGGAGTTCGTTGAAGAGTATCATAGGATGGCAAAGAATGTCT
>QMTT01000150.1 GCA_003663565.1 Thermoplasmata archaeon | reverse complement strand
GAAGACTTTGCTGCATTAAAACTTGGAAATCACTACCTTGTGATCCACAGTGATCCCATAACAGGTGCATCGAAGCTTATAGGTTGGTACTCAGTAGTTGTCCCATCAAATGACGTCGCGACATCTGGTGCAAAGCCTAAGTGGATCCTATCAACGATATTAGCGTATTCAGAGGATGAAGCAAAGAGTACGTTAAGAGACATTATCAAATACTCAAAGGAGCTTGGTTTATCGCTTATAGGAGGACACACGGAAATAACTCCCGGAATAACTAGGACTGTAGTATCTTCTACCGCAATGGGACTAGCAGAAAGGATCATCACGACATCTGGTGCACGAGAAGGTGATCTCGTATACATATCCAAGGGAGCAGGTATCGAAGGAACAGCCATAATAGCACACGATTTCGAAGAGCTGTGTGCCGAGAAAGGTATTCCTGAGGACATTATCAAGAGGGCTAAGAAGTTCATATGGGAAATATCTATCCTCAAAGAGGCAATGATAGGAGCTAAATATGCAACATCCATGCACGACGCTACTGAAGGAGGAGTTCTAGGAGCCCTTCTCGAGGTATCAATCGCTTCTAATCATATGATCATAGTAGATCACATCCCAATAAGGGAAGAGACGAGAACTATATGTAACACTCTTGGTCTAGACCCAGCTAAGCTTATATCTTCTGGAACTCTGATAATGACTATTCCTCAGGAGCTCGAAGATGACTTCTTAAGCGATATGGAAAAGAGTGGAGTTGAGGTTCATAGGATAGGCATTGTATCAAGACATGGAGTAGGAATTGTACTTAAATACGAAAATAATAAGATCATCAAGGAATATCTTGGAGAAGAGCTCGATAAGTTATATAGCCCTTCAGACATACGCAATGATAAATAAACCCGTCCCATTCACGATCTTCATAATACCCCTACTGTGGTCTATGAGCCATGATCCTAAAATTATCATTAGAATGCGAAATCCAAAATCCAATCCATAGTAATATCCAACCATACTGGACTTAAGAATAAACGACAATATAGATCCCACTAGGCCAACAAGCGATAGATTTCTGTAGGCTTGTGAGATGTTAAATAATATGAGAATTCCTGTTAAAATTCCAGCTCCGATTAGCCTTGTTAAGATAATTACATAGCTCGTCTCTACTCTTATTAATGCAATAAGTGCTAAAACAACCGATACAAGAACGACATAATCAAAGGGCTCTTTACTAACCTCTCTAAGTTCCTTATATGTTCTTCTGATCGTCTGGGACCTATATATTCGTGATCCCAATGTAACTATTACGAATATGGAAGTAAAGAGTAAAGGAAAATACTTTGCAGGAACTATACCAGCAGGGAGTATGCTTAAGTATACAGTCATGTACATTTTCCTTTCCCTAAAATACTTGATCACAAGGGCAAGAAAGATTGCTATTAATACTATCTGAGAGATCTTATATCCTATAAGATCCCATAAATCTTGCTCTTCAAAATCATAGCCCTTTAGCGCTGTTGTGATACTTTCAAATTTATTTAAGTATTCATCAGAAACGTGATCTACAACTATTACCTTCTTAGTGTAGTTTCCTGTGAGAGACTTTTTCACAATATAATTAAGCTTCTCAGCTAATTTTTCCTTTTCAATGACATTTATATTTGAAATCTCTGAAAGAGGACTTATTACCTTAAGGAAAAGTTTATTCACATTATCCTGAGATACATATACTAGGATTCCTTCTTGGGGAATTACTGTTAACACGAAAAACACTATTAAAATTGCTGATATTACGAATTTTATGATCGAAGAGCGACTAATATTGCTTCTCACGATCATTCACCTAATTATTATCTTTCTTTCAAATAGACAGCAGCCCAATACTCTAAGGTTTCAATCTTGCTAGAATCATACTCTCTGAGGAAGTAGAACCTCGGGTTAAGATAGTGAGAGAAATCTTGTATGAATCCCTCTAAGGTCGTCTCTGTTGTCCATTTTTCATGAAATATCCACTTTAAAACTATGAACCTTCCCATGAGCTTAAATCCATGAATTTTTCCTTGGTCTTTGCTTGAATAACATATTATTATGTCGTATTTCTCTACTTCGGGAGTATTCAATACTCCACTTTCATACATCTTTACATATGACACATTTATCTCCCTGAAATCCTTTTCTACGTAATATAGCCAGAACAATATCGGCCAAAGTCCGTAATCACCCTCTTCCCAGACTATGAGTACCCTCACTGATCCCTTTTCGGAGTATATCTTTTCTATTGTCCTATAAACGTCCTGCCATTCTCTAGTAAGTCTTGCATATATCAAAGGCTCTCTCACATCATCGTAATTTATATAATTAAGCAAAACAGACTGATAAGCCGAGATAATTAAAAGAATTATAAATAAACATGACACTAATGAAATCCTTAGGGAATCTTTAGAAGATAGTTCCTTCCTTAGGACTTTTCCAAAGTCACTGAAGACCCCACCGAGGTACTTTGAAACGAGTAATATTGCTGGCGCCGTTATATGCATCATCAGTCTTGGGAGTTTCTCCTGCATGTAAGAGTACCCTACAAATGATATCACAAACCACCACAACAACATCTCAGAGACGTAGTCCCTGTGCTTCTTGATAGCCAGAATAATCCCAGGTAGCAAGAATAGCTCATAAAGCCATATCCTATCGAACCAGTAGTAAAGAGGCCCAATGATTCTGGGAGCATGATGTCTCTTAACCCAGTGAAACGGTCCTAGGAGAGCCTCAACGAACTTCTCAGGATATACGAAGTAACTATACATAGCAAAGGCTACTAAAAAGCTCAGCACAAACGCTATGAGAAGATGCTTTAACGTATCCCTTTTAAGTCTATATATAATTGTTCCATCCTCTGTGACATCGCTCCTAATGAATGTCTCAGAGATAAATCTCCATACTCTTGAGAACAAAGTATCCTTCTTTTCTTTTATTAGAAGTTCTTCTATGAGCACTATAACGATTACGTATGACATCCAGATCCCAAGATATAACAACCAGTTTTCCTTCGTAGCAAAAAGAAGAGCGAACGTCAAAAATGACGCATATAAATACTTCATCTGTCTATCCATATAAAACCTATAAGCAAATATGAATGTCATCACGGCAAAAGATACTGATATTATGTCTTCATGTGCAAACCTTGAATAATAAAGGAATTCAGGAGATATCGAAAATAGTAGGGCTGCTATAATAGATCCAAGCTTTCCCAAGTAGTCTCTAAAGAACACATAAACGACAACTATCATAATCAAAGAAAAAACTGTATAAGAGAGCCTAACAGCCCAAACAAGCACGAATGGATCCTTCATTATCCAACCCTTTAGGATTAATATTGTAAGAGCTATCATGTAATGTTCTAGGGGTCCGTGATATTCCGGATCGTAAGCGTACTTTCCCTTGAGAACCTCAAGTCCAAAGTATATGTGAGACGCCTCATCATTCGAAATAGGTCTCCAGGATATTCCAATGACCCTAAGGACAACAGCAAAAAGAATTATGATGAGCAGTGTCATTGTATCCCTATTTATTTTGCCAGTTATAAGCGATAACTTGCTTAACGATGGCTCAGAGCGTCGTGAACTCATCATTCATCAGCTCGCCCATTACTCATCATAGCCTTAGTTATTAAATTGTGACAACAGCTTTATAGCTTACAGTTAGCCAATGGGAAAGTATTGTCCTTTAGGATAGGCCCTAATAGCTAAACTGTTCTGGGTATCCATTACTTTTGGAGCACGCGAGACTATCGTAGCGGAGGACCTTCCCTCCTCTGGCTTCATTGGAGGGCTTTCTGGAGCACGCGAGCCCCACGTCCTCGCGGCTTTATCGCCTCCATTTGGGCTTGGGACCCCACATAT
>QMTT01000149.1 GCA_003663565.1 Thermoplasmata archaeon | reverse complement strand
CGGGATTCGAACCCGGGACCTCCCGCTTACGAGGCGGGCGCCCTGCCGGGCTAGGCTACGGTGGCATGTCCTCCTACACTAGATCTTTTAAAGACCACTAAAATTAAAAGTTTTCCTTAGCCAGTTCCTCTTATACTATATTGAAACATAATCATAATCATATTAAATATTTAAAGTGCTCTTTTCAAATAATACTCGAGAAATCAATCGTAATTACAAGAATTCGTTTGAATCTTTTTGACAGGAGGTTGATGGACATTCAGTCGAAGAACTATTAACTCCTATTGATATTTGGACATTAAAACCAACCTCCTACATCATAAGTATATTTGCGATTATCAGAGACCTTCACATGTATTCTGGACTTATCGTCTTGGGATTTTCAGTAATTCACATATACTTGAACTGGAACTCAATAAAGAGTTATTTAGGAGCCAAGAGGTCCCGTTAACACTGTTTAATGATACTTACTTTTTCAAGATATTTTATTTCATAAAAGACTCTCTATGAGCTTATAATCTTCTTCAGGAATTTCCCTCATAGCTTTTCCCATGAGATGACCGGACCATTTTTTCTTATTCCTTATGAACTTCAGTTTGGGAATTAATTGCTTAAATGGTATCTCTCCAATCTTTAGACACTTTATTTTCACCCTTATGGGATAATTTTCAGTTTTTCCTTTTGGAGACTTGAAGATCCTTGTCGAATCAACATATGGTTCACTAACGACCTCATAGATGCCAACAATAGCTGGCTCGAGTACTTTTCTCTCTTTAATTTCCTGTTTCACGTAAAACACAAGCCTATCTCTAGGTTTGACCTTTTTGATAGTGTTCTCATGTCTCTTAGGAACTCCCCAAATGTTCTTCTTTTGTACTACTTTCCAGTTATCTCTAGTCGTTATACAGAACCAATACCTCACGAGCAACACCTCCACAGTATCACTCCATACAGATTAAGAATATTTGCTTTGGTCAATTAATTACTATTTTGTTTTTGGTTTATTTCAGAGACATTTTGACTACTACTTCCTGATTGATCTTGAGCTTTCGTAACTATTATCGCTGAAGTAACTATAAGGGCAGCACCTAGGGCTTTTAATATTGTAATGCTCTCTCCTAAAAATATCCATGCAAGTATAGTAGCACTTACAGGCTCTATTGTAGACAGTATACTTGCCCTACTTGCCTGTACGCTTCTAAGTCCAATGTTATATAGAACATAAGCAAGGCCCGTAGGAATTAGGGAGAGATAGAGTGCTAGAAGGGCCTGCTTAAGATTATCGAGAAGAACATGCCTTTCAACGATAAGAGCATATGCTAAGAGTATTGGTATCGAGCTAAGATAAGGAACGAGAGCAACACTTTCAGATGCCATACCCTTTGAGATAAGCGCCTTTGCTGTTATAATATACATTGCATATAGTAAGGCAGCTGAGAATGCTGTAAAGATTCCCAAAAGATCTAGGTTAACTATTTCTCCAAGGTTCACAAGGGCTGCTCCACAAAGGGCCATTATCAGTGAAAAAACTATTATCTTATTAAGTTTCTCTTTAAGAAAGACTGCAGACATAACTGCTACGTAAGCAGGGGCCGTATAGAGTATTAGAGCAGCGGTAGACGCTCCTACGAATTTCACAGCGTAGAAGTATATCAAGTAAAAAGGTGTCACAATGATTGCACCAAACAGCAAAAGATATTTTATGTGCTCTCTTTTTGCTCTTAAAAGTACGTAAATTATGGCAGGAAATATGAAAAGCATTCTGTATAGCATAAGTTGTCCTGGTGTACACCCATAACCATACGCAAGCTTCCCAGCAACTCCAAGAGTCCCCCAAAGGATTGCTGCTACAATGATGAGTATTTCCCCTTTCAGCTTAGCAAGGTGCATAACGGAACCTCCAAAGCTTTTAATTGCAGCGACTGCAACTCTAAAATAATAAAACATGAAATAGTTATGATGCTGTACTATTTTATGCTATTGGAATAGTAGAGTCTTTTTGAAGATTAAAGTGGAAAAAGCGAGAAAAGACCCTATGGGCCTCATTATATACTCCAATTAATGGGGCCGTTTTGTAGATGGTAAAAAGCGTAAAGTTTGGCATCTTTAATTTTTGCAATTTTTAAACATTCTTAGGGCTTATCTCATTATAATGTGGCAATCCACGATATGTGGGATCCCAAGCCCCGAATGGAGGCGATAAAGCCGCGAGAATGTGGAGAGTCACCGTTCCCCCCAAAAGCCCTCCAATGAAGAGGAGAGGAGGGAAGGGTAGCCATTTACACAAGTTACGGCCGACCAGAACAGTATCTAACGCATATTACTTTTTACTTTTTCACATTACTATTTTTGAGCTCTAGTAACTTCTGTCTTGCCTTCGCTATAGCGTTTGTTTTATCGCGCATTTTTCTGAGGTATCCTAAGGATGGGAAGGATATAGCATCTCGAGGACATATCTTCGCACACGTGTCACATCCAACCATACAGTTGTATGGTCTCGCAACTATAGGTCTCATGTTCTCGAAGTCCCAGTCGCAAACAATTCTTCCACTACATGTCATGAAGCATAGACCGCATCCAATGCACCTCTCATAGTCTATTCTTGGATACCACTCTATTTCTTTTCTAGGAGTTCCCCACCAGTCAATCTCTGAAAAATCCCTTATAGTCCTCCCAAGAGCATCTTTTCCGATAATTTTGCTGCCCTTTTCGCTCATTCGTATCACCTTTTCCTTTGTGATCTACTTACCCATATGCTCTATTTTTATATGAATTATCATTCATATGAAATTTTTTAAATATATTTGTTACTTTTTCTTTTGAAAGCCTCGCCCTTTGTGCGGGAATGCAGTGATTCTAAACAAGCCCTTTAATAGGAAAGTGAAAAGTAATTTAAACTTCAGGCATATGTCATACGTAGAGGGTTCAACATAAAGGATAACCCCGACCCTTTCCGCTCTTACGGGAGGTAGGGGTAACTGGCCGAAGACCCGGCCAGAGGGGCTTTATTCAGAATAAAGCCCCTTAAACCTCCCTGCAAGGAACCCTTGCCCTTTAGTGCGAGGAGGAGGTCAGTTAAGTAAAACTTGAATGAAAATGAAGACGATAAAAATAAGAACCATAATTGGAAGAATGGAAAACACTAAGTGCAAGGAGACCCTTACCAAGATCGTTAATGAAGAGTATTTGGACATAGAGCTAAGACTACCAGACGACAAGCAGGTAAGAACCCTAGAAAGGATCTTGGCAGCGATACAAAATCCTACAAGGATGAAGATCTTAGGGCTACTAGCACAGGCTGAGTTGCCGGTATGCCTTATCACAGAGGTCTTAGGGCTCGACCAAACATTAGTTTCTCACCATCTTAGGGTTCTTCGTGGTGCTGGACTTGTCGATGTAAAAGTCTTTGGGAAGTACAGATTTTACTGTCTTAAAGATCATAAAGAGGTTTTAGAGCTTATAATGAAAATACTGAAAGAAGGTTTAGAGAAAAAATAAGTATACGAAATTACGTTTTTGCCTTATGAAACTGTTCTTGTCCTTGTGATTGCTCGTGAGTATTTGCACTCATCTAGGAGCAAAATAATACTTAAAAATGAAGCGTGACCTCAAGGATAGTGAGGGGGATGACAAGAGCCCTTTAAGAAGCAGCAGGTCTTGAAGTACTAGCTGCTGTTGTTGGAGGTTTTCACGGGCCTTCCAAAGAAGTACTGGACAGGTTAGCAAGCATAACAAAGTATATATGTCTTGCACACTGTAGTGGAGAGGGCAAAGAGTTATATTAAAATATATACTAAAACAAAGCAAGAATGGGGGCAGAAGCATTAGATAATACTTTTCGTATTGTAGTGTGTCTTTTTATGTATCCCCTTAGAGCTTATAAACATTTACTCT
>QMTT01000148.1 GCA_003663565.1 Thermoplasmata archaeon | reverse complement strand
TTGAATCATTGCATCATGATTGACGTACTCAGTGAGGAGATATTGTGATGCCTGGGAGTGACGATTTCCTATATGATAGTAATGAGGAAATGGAAGTTCTTAGATCTGATGGAACTGCTGAAAAGTGGGACAAATATAAGATATTGAACTCTTTACTCAGGGAGACGAACATAAGCAAGGATGCTGCAACTATAATTACTAGGGAAGTAGAAAAGCTTATAAAGACGATGGATCTCAGAACGATCCCAGCCCCGCTAATAAGAGAGCTCGTGAATGCCAAACTGATAGAATATGGACTCACAGAAGTAAGACGGTACTATACAAGAGTAGGAGTTCCAGTTTATGATGCACAGAGCATAATAATCAATGAGAGTAGCCCTAAAAAGTCTTCAGAGGTTCTAGCAAGGAAAATAAAAAGGGAATTTTCGCTGGTAAGGCTTTATTCAAGTGATGTCGTGAGCGCATATCATAGGAAAGTACTTCATGTGAATGGTATCGAGATGCCTGATGGATTCTTTGAAGTAGCATTGGATCTTGATTCACTGAAGAAAAACGGTGTTAGAATACCAGATCTAAAGATAACGCTAAAGCCTGCAAGAAGAACGAGGACGTTTGTTAACCAAGTTCTCGTGTACTCAGAAATAACGAAATATCACACCGTTTCTACTATATATTGGAATGACTTTAATTATGTTCTGGCACCATATATAGAAAAGGAGCATTTAGGAGAAGATGATCTCAGGGATCTTGCTCAGTCAATTCTCTTTGAGCTCTATACGAGGGAAATACCAGTTACAATAGTACTCTCTACAGAGCCACCAACAGCGCCAGCTTTCGGTCCCAAAGGAGAACGCATAGGAGAATATAGGGATTTTGACGAAATTGCACAGACTTTTGCTAGTGTGATAGTGGAAGAGTTCTCAAAGGGTGATGGCTTAGGGGGTAGCTTTGACAAGTACGTTAAGATCATCGTTAAGGGAACTCCTAGAAAGGACCTTCTTAAGGACTACATCTTCTTCTCCAAGGATACCATATTACCCCATAAAGCAAGGTATTCGAGGAATTCTTATGCTATAGTAGAGGAAATCTCACTAAATCTCATAAAGATAGCTGAGGAAGCACGAAATGATGAAGAAAAATACCTTGAAGGGATAGAAAAGTACAAAATGCTAGCTTTGAAAGCTTTGGGAGAGAAGTTAGAGTTCTTAAGCAAAGTTAACATAAAGAACACTATACCTGACGTAGAATCATGGGAAAAATATAATGCAGTTTCTTTATATGGCATTAGAGAGTCTATAATGAAGATCACAGGAGAAGATCCTATAGAAGATAAATCTTCCTTTAAAATACTTAAAAAAGTCTTGGATGTGATATCTAAGGACAGAACATTTGTCTTAAATTATTCTTGTCCTAGGGAAGCTATTTTTAGGTTCTCTAGCGCTCCCAAAGGTGAAAATGAGATGTCCAAAGAGGTTCTCTCGCTTACAGAGGGAATAAGTCTTTCGAGGGCAATAAATATATTTAAGGAGGTACAAGATTACTTCGATTTGGATGTTTATATGGACGTCTACCTGAGCCCTTCGTGGGATGTCGTGCTTAAGGTCTCACGTGCTGGCATTTATGGTGTTCATTTCAACCATAGAAGGTGAATAGTGTGAGGAGAACGATAAAGCTTGGGACAAGGGCGTATGAAATAGAAGTGCCCCGGAAGGTTAGTATAGAACAATTTGAGGCTGACATATATACTGCGAGGGAAGGGGCTAAGGACATAGAATATGTAAAAATGTTTACTTCCTACCGCCCAGGAATGAAAGTTGGCCTGATCGTGGACTTATCACTTAAAGATCCCTTCATGTACACGGTAGTTGACAATGCGTTATCGACACTTCATAGCTTAGGAGCGTATGATGAAGAAATCGTGCTATTCTTTACAAGTAGGATTGATCCCAGAGAAATACCCCCCATATATTCCTATAGATACGAAAACATCATTGCAAAGGAGCTTGAAGGAAGCACTCGGGAGCAATATGTAACACTCTCAACACTTGAGGATGTCGTGAGAATAGAGGTTCATAAGGCATTTGAGAGGAACCTAAGCAGGGGAAGTGAGTCTGGATTAAACGCCGTTTATGTGATCTCGGATTCATTTATAGACGGAATATTTGGTGTTAGAACTCCAGTTGCATCTCTTTTAGACTTTTTATCCTTAGCTTCACTGTCTTCTATAATGAGATTCCGTGCAGAAGTTGGTCTTCAGGAGTTCACGAGGATTCTCACCACAAAGCTTATGCTCTTACCACCATTTAGGTACCTCTCTGGCGGAATAGCTTTGCTAAAGGACTTCATGAATGAAGTCTTCAGCGTGTCTGTAGGCGACTCTAAAAAGATCCATGAAGACGTCATAGAGAAATACTTGAGAGCATATGGATATGCAATCCCAGAGAAGTATGACATACTTATTCTTGGGTTGACAGGAGGCACTTTGGAGGTAATTCACAGAGCCTTGACACTCACCAGGAACGTAATGAAGCAGGGTACTGTTGTGATCCTCTGTGCTGATAACTGGAACATAAAACTTGAACATGAGGAAAGGATCTTGGATTATTTATCCGAGAGAAAGGATAAGATCATTACAGGTGAAGATGTTATAGCATATGAGATTGCAAAATCAGTAGCGGAGAGATCAATACTACTTGTTGGTAGAGGCCGTTCAAAAATATTTGAAGTATTCTCTGATATACAAGAGGCAATTGACATAGCCTTGGAGAAGACCATGAGTACAGAACCTAAGCCTAAAATTTTAGTCCTATCATATGCTGACTATCTTATTCCAGCTAATCTACTTGGATAATGACCTAAAACTATCATTAAGGACAGGTGTTTTCCTATGGACCTCAAAGCCATTCAGGAAGCGATAAGGAAAGAGTACTACAAGAGGGACTCGGATAGAGGTTTAGATGGCACGTTCAGATGGTTTGTTGAAGAAGTAGGAGAGCTTGCCAAGGCAATTCGTGGAGAAGGAGACATAGAAGAGGAAATAGCTGATGCACTAGCATGGCTTTTGTCCATAGCAAATCTTCTAAATGTTGATGTAGAAAAAGCGTTTTTCAAGAAATATGGCTTTCTATTCAATGGAGGTGAGGGCAAATGAGCAATGGGTATAAGATAGAGATTGTGCCCATAGAGAAGCCCTCTCCTGAGATAAACGTGATCTTGGGACACACCCACTTCATAAAGACCGTTGAAGACCTTTATGAAGCCATTATGAACTCAGTTCCTGGTGTGAAGTTTGGTCTCGCATTCTGTGAGGCTTCTGGAAAGAGACTGATAAGATACGAGGGGACTGATGAAGAGCTTATCAAATATTGTATAGAAAATGCAAAGAGGATAGGAGCTGGACACACTTTTATAATCATGTTGAGAAACGCATATCCAATAAATGTCCTAAATGCTATAAAGAACACTGTGGAAGTATGCAGGATATACGCTGCGACTGCTAACCCATTACAGGTTATCGTGATAGAAACTGATCAAGGAAGAGGAGTGATTGGCGTAGTTGATGGATACACACCGCTTGGAGTGGAGTCTGATGAGGATATAAAGGAAAGAAAAGAGTTCTTAAGAAGCATTGGATATAAAAGGTGAGCATTTCCGTGGAGATAATTAGCAAAGGATCAAAAGCATACTTAGTTTATAAGGCAATAATTTATCTCTTTGTGTTTGTAACTTTCTTCATACTGATAATATTCCCAATAATGTATTCTTCCATCAGTGTGAAAAGCGACTATTCCATTGCCTTTGTTGGAGTATTCGTAGCCATTCCAACACCTATTGCTATGATAATAGCACTTGCAGTTTATGCAGTAGTCCTAGTGTTTCTCACATACAAGACCGTAAAGTTCGATAAGGATCTCCTTTACCTTCTAGGAGAAG
>QMTT01000147.1 GCA_003663565.1 Thermoplasmata archaeon | reverse complement strand
ATGCCCTAACAACCGTTCCAGGCCTCCCACACCTTTCAGGGCCTGGAGAATCCCCTGAAGACGCTACTATGAGTCCCTCCGATATCCTTGAACCCGTGCTCTTAATTTTTAAATGTTTTGTCCCCTCATGACATGCAAAATGCTCACAAAGAAAAGAACAGCTTCATAAGGCTCTGTATGAACCTCTTAACAGGAATCTAATTTATACTCTAAAGAAATCCTTGAACGTCTTTAAGGTAAGGGGTCTGTCTGTCATGAGCACTCATGAATACTCACAAAGACAGGAACAGTTTCATGGGGCATTGATAAACGATCCAAGCATAATACTCGTAGATGAGCCCACATCAAACTTGGGCATAGACACTGGAAAAAGTTGTGGATATCCTTTATGGGATATGTAAAGAGTAAAGAAAAACAGTAATCATAGCAACTCACGACTAGGAAATAATTTCAAGGGCTGATGTAATTGTTCACATTAGAGACGGGAAGGCATCTGTAAAAAGCATATAATACTATGCTAATTAAAATCTAGAGGACGTTCCCTGAGATATTCACCATAAACGC
The DNA here is from genome assembly GCA_003663565.1 of Thermoplasmata archaeon. The sequence continues at coordinate 3,375 of QMTT01000147.1, read as the reverse complement.
TCTTATCTGAAATCTTCTTGCTAACTTCTTTTAGATATTTTAGTCTTCTTGTCTAGAAATATTTTTATTGAATTTCACAGAAACAATATATAGCGTAGGATGAAACTTAAGCCCTCATAAGGTTGTTTGTCTATAAGCCTTAGTAATGTCTGGAGGTCTTTGCCTTGGCGCCAAGAAAATATGTCCTTCAGCCATCTGAAGTTCTCAAGGTTAAGGTATTTGAAGATGTCAGCATAAATCCTCGTGGTTATGTCCTATTCTCACTCACATCATTCGATCCTGGAGAGAGCCCCAAAGTAATGGTTCACGACATGATCAGCGTTATGAGGGACGCCATGGGGTTTTCTCCGAAGTGGTACAAGGGGGACGTATATCTATATCTTCAGGGAAGCGACCTAATGATGAAGAAAATGGGATACATAGATGAAAGGGAGATTGCAAAGAACGTCGTCGACTTCGATGTATGTCGAGGAAACATAGCAGTACTCCATCAAGAGAGGAAGAAGCCCTCAAGAGACTTCATAACAGATAAGGTTGGAATTATGGATGAGTACAATATAGGCCCACTATACAAGGATAGCATTCCAAGAAAGGTTTTAAGAACAAAGAAGTTTCAGGATGAGGGCTGGATAACGGGGCTCTCAATCTCAGAGAGTGGAAAGGTTGCCTATGCAAAGGTGCTGGATATTAGCCCTATAAGACAGGCTCTCTTCATTGACGGCGACAAGGTGTTTGAGATAACTGGATTCATAGGCGAGATAAAGTGGGCTGGAGATAAGATAGTCATTAGGAACACAAATCTTGAAGAAAAGGGATTTTTTGGGAAGAAAGAGCTTTTAATTCTAGAGGAGAACGGTGACTACGTTAAAATAGATATTCCCGGAGACCCTGGGGACTGGGTTGAGGTATATCCCGCGCCTGGTGGGAGCGCGCTGGCGTATCATGAGGGCAAACTGTACTTTATATCAACAGAGTCAGGCAAATCTGTTGTCAGAGAGTTGGATATGAGCAGTCTTGAGCATAAGGTGCTGATCTCTGGAGATAGAAGCGTGCATGGGGTGGACGCTTCGTCCTATGGACTGGCGTTTATATGGTCAAGCATTACGAGATCCTCGGTGCTTTCTATATATCGATGGAAGGACTCCAAGGAGATCGAGGTAGCAAGCGCTACTAGAGTACCGGACGTGGGAGTTTCTGTAGTCAATGAGAGACACGTTGTCCTTGGAAAGAGTGAAAAGAAGGTTATAATGTTACATGGAGGCCCTAGGACTTGTTATGGAATCTCGTTTAACTTTGAGGCCCTTATGTATGCTCTTAACGGGTACGAGGTACATATGGTGAATTACCCCGGAAGCGCTGGATTTGAGGAGTGTGAGAACGTCGAGGGCATTGTAAAGGACATTGCGGAGTACATAAGGAGTGTACAAGGCAAGAAAGTTCTCTATGGAGAGTCATTTGGTGCATTTCTTGCGCTCATGGTGTCATCTCTTGTTAATGATCTCTCAGGCTTAATTGTTGAAAGAGGGATTTACGAGGCCTTATCTGGGCACATGGCATCGGATGAAGGCTTTGAGTTTGAGAAGCTGACTTACAAGCTCAGTGATCCCATAGATCATCCAGAGGATTACATCAAGTATTCCCCCATATTCCTTATAAAAGGAATTAAGTTCCCCGTCCTTGTTATAGGAGCCACAGATGACTGGAGGTGTCCATTTGCTCAGTCCGTAGCTCTGTATAACATGCTCAAAAGGTACGGCAAGGAAGCGTATCTCCTCGTACTCTCCGGCACACATAACGTTAAATACTCTGGAGAGTCTAGGGAAAAGGTCTATAGGCTTTCAAAAATTATGGAATGGGTTGAAAAATGCTTTGAAAGTGATTAACGCCTTCTCCCAAGAATCCTTTCTTCAAGGGTTTTCTCATACTCTATGAACGTGTCTTCAGTTCTTCTTATGTCTCTAACTTTTATTGAAAAGCCCTCAAACTCTATCTCCCTCTTTCTCATTGCTCTTGCTATGCCCACGCTAAAGAGAGCTGCGAAGAGTCCGCTTAGGTATATCATATCAAATACCCCAGCCCCTCCTATAACCAGTACCGTGTTCGGCTCGAACTTCATGGAGAGTATCTCTGGAAGGTGAAGGATATCTGCTCCCAGTATTGCCCCGAACGTTTGGGAGGCGTATGCTAAGGGTGCTACCCTCCTGTCAGATGCCACCGCTGAGAAGTAGGAGAGAAGTCCTGTTATGAAGGGAGGTATGAGGTATAAGGGGAATATGGAGATAATGCCGTATTCGGTAACCTCTGTGACCATGTATGAGAGCATGGTTGCTATTATGAATATCGGAAGGAGGTGTGATGAGCTAATAACTCCCCGCCTTAGGAACCTCAAGGAGATGTACAATGGTATTAGAGCCCCTCCAATGCTTATTGCGAGGATTACATTCCCACTAAGCGTGGCTATGGGTATGTATATGAAGCTTAATATGAGGGAGAGAAAGTAGATCGTGCTTATCTCAGACCTCTTCATGCCTAGAGCTTCATAACCTTTTCCAATGAGAGCGAGGATTATCATTGCAAATATGAAGTATATTAGATATTGTATTATCATAAAGAAGAGCTCGTTAGATATGTTCTGCAAGCCTACCACCTAGTGAGATGATCAATGCTACTGAACAGTTCTTCAATATTACTTTTGATAATTATCGTAAATATATTATGTGTTATAAAAGCGCAACTATAAAATATCCACGAGCTAACTACTTAAAAATGTCTACACACTCCTCGATGTCCACTGTTGAACTTCTTGGGATTTATATGTGATATTAAAGTTTCAGTGTTCGGTGAGGTATATGAAGGGTTGGTGGGGACGTATTCTTCGTGTAGACCTTACGAGGAAAAAGACGACAGTCCAGGAGTATGATGCGAGCATAGCTAGGGACTTCATAGGGGGGAGAGGTCTTGCCATTAAGATTCTGTGGGATGAGGTGAGGAATGTAGACCCCTTAAGCCCTGAAAACAAGCTCATATTTGCTGCAGGGCCTTATAACGGCTTTCCACTGCCAAGCAGTGGAAAGCTGGTAGTGGCGGCCAAGAGTCCACTTACGGGAGGTTATGGAGACGGCAACCTTGGAACCATGGCGTCAGTACACCTGAGAAGAGCAGGCTATGATGCGATAGTCATTGAGGGAAAGGCCGATAGGCCTGTATACCTCTACGTGGAGGACGACCATGTCGAGATATTAAGTGCCGAGGGACTCTGGGGCCTTACGACGTTTGAGGCTGAGAGAAAGCTTAAGGAAGTTCACGGCAAGAACGTTGGAGTGCTAGTGATTGGGCCAGGTGGAGAGAACTTGGTTAAGTATGCAACGATAATAT
>QMTT01000146.1 GCA_003663565.1 Thermoplasmata archaeon | reverse complement strand
TATATATTGCTCTGAAAGTCTTAGGACACACTATGTGGACGTCTCCCATTGAATGGGAAAGGCAAGGAGCTAGGTATCCACTTGAAGACATAATCCCAGAACTCTATGGTGAGTTCCTAATTGTATTGCTTATGGGGCTAATTATAGGAGTAATATTCTTTATATTGTCTGGAGTCTTCTTCAAGAGGGCTACGGATATCATAGCACATGCTAGTAATGTGTCTCTCTTCTCTGCGGGAGGACTTGTCTACTTAATAGGGGCTATACTAGTTGTAATTGGTATAGGGCTAATACTAATCCTTATAGCATACTTACTGGTGGGTATTGCGTTCTTTATGCTAAAAGAGAAGCCTAAAGAAGAGCAACTGCAGATAACAGAGTTCAACTACTAAGCTTTCCATTGACTTTCAAAGAAACCACAAATACCTCAAAGGATTCTGACATAAAAGTACCGTACTATTAAGCTTAATTTAAGTTTACCATCACTACAATGACCTCAGAACCTCAATAACCTCTAAGGAAAAGTCTATGTTCCTGACACTATGAGTTAATGCTCCAAGACTTATGACATCTATATCCAATTTTGCATATTCGTCAATATTCTCCATAGTTATCCCACCACTGACTTCTATTTTAACTCTATCCCTGAGTCCACGTCTTTTTAACTCCTTGATGACCTTTTCCACATCTTCTGGAGCCATGTTATCCAACATTATCACATCTGCTCCAGCCATTACAGCTTTTATGGCGTCTTCTAAGCTTTCGACTTCCACCTCTATAACCTTGTAATTTGTGTACTCCTTGGCCTTTTTGATCGCTTCTTTCAGTGAAACTATTTTAAGGTGATTATCTTTTATAAGGACAGCATCACTAAGAGAATATCTGTGAGGGTCTCCTCCCCCAATGGCTATTGCCCTCTTGTCAAGTAACCTCAAAAGAGATTTTCTTGTACCCGCAACCTTTACCTTTGGGTTTATTTTCCTAACACGTTCTACAAGCTCCCTCGTCATAGTTGCTATTCCACTCATCCTTCCCATAATGTTCAGAACAGTCCTCTCAAGAAGGAGTATATCCTTCGCAGCTCCCTCAAGAGTCATTATTATGTCTCCAAGCTTGATCTTTTCACCATCATCTTTTATAATTTTATAACGAATTCCAAAGTGCTCAAACAGTGTTTTCGCTTCTAGGACTCCTGCAAGAATACCTTCTGACTTTGATATTATCTCCGCTTTCACGTCACAGTTATCAGGTATTATTACAGCACTAGTTACGTCGCCATAGGGAGCATCTTCCTCAATGAACTTTAAGAGATAATTTACATACAGTTTTTTGTTCATCATTTAATTTTCACCTAATATTTAACATTTCATAAGCTCAAACATCTTCTCTATTGCTCTTCTAGCCTTATTGGCAATTCTTTCTGGAACATGCACCTCGTATCTCTCGTAAAGAAGTGACTCATACACTTTTTGGAGATCTATTGCTTTCATACCATAACAAACAGCATCTTTCCTTCCAGGATAAAATTTCTTGTTTGGATAAAGCTTTGAAAGTCTGTACGTCATTTCTCTCTCAGTGAACACTATCCACTCGTCATGTTCACAAGCTCTTTTCACCATTCCACCAGTAGATGCAATTATATCTGCTAGATCCTGAACTTCAGGTTCACATTCAGGATGTACCATAATCTTAGCATTTGGATACTTTTTCTTTGCCTCTATGATATTTTCTCGCGTAAACATCACGTGCACAAAACAATGTCCAGTCTTAGGCACGGGTATTACTCTTTTTCCAGTCATCCTACTAACATACGCAGCTAAGTTTTTATCTGGGCCAAATATTATAGTATCAGCCTCCAAGCACGAAACAATTTTTGCAGCATTTGCAGAAGTACAGACAACATCTGCATACGCCTTTGCCTCGGCTAGCGTATTGACGTAAAGTACCACAGGAGCCTCAGGATACTGCCTCTTAACCTTGAGTATGTCCTCTACCTTAAGCATCCTTGCCATAGCACAGGTCGCATTCTTGCTTGGGATTAGTACTTTCTTATCGGGATTTAGTATCTTTGCTGTCTCAGCCATGAAATCCACTCCAGCAAAAACTATTATATCAGCATCAACATTAACGGCCTTTTTTGCAAGCTCTAGGCTATCTCCAACAAAGTCAGCAATATCTTGAACTTCAGGAAGTTGGTAGTTATGAGCTAGAATCACCGCGTTCTTCTCTTTCTTTAACTCCTTAATTTTTTCAGTAAGCTCTCCTGCAGCCAACTTACTCACCTATAAACCTCACGTCCTTACCATCATATATAATCCTTTTTGAAAGTTTGTTATCACTATAGGGATAGTCTTCTCTAAAGTGAGCTCCCCTGCTCTCCCTCCTCAGAAGAGCACTCTTTATAACTCCTTCTGCAAGAACTTTTACCCTTGGATCTATCTTAAGCTTAGATATCTCTTTAAGAGCTGTTCTAAGGCTATCTTCACTCCTGATGATACCCACATAGTTCCACATGATCTCCCTAAGCTCGCCTATGTCATCATTAGAGTATTCAAATGTTTTTACATCTGTGGGTTTTCCCGTACTTTTAGGTTTCTCCCTTGCTATTGTTCTAGCAACCTCAAGACCTCCAACAACACACTCTAGAAGAGAATTACTTGCTAATCTATTTGCCCCATGAAAACCACTCTCTGAAGCTTCTCCTATTGCATATAGTCTTTTCACATTTGTTCTGTAGTAAAGGTCTGTAAGAAGCCCTCCAATAGTGTAATGAGCTACAGGCATAATTGGTACTAAGTCACTCTTAGGATCTACGCCTTCAGACACTAGGGATCTATAAACAAATGGGGAGATCTTCTCAAGATCTTTTACCTCTCTGAGATCTAAAAAGACATTTTCTCCGAGTTGTATCCTTTTGAAAATCTCTCTTGAGACGATATCTCGTGTGCTTAATTCATTTACAAATCTATTTCCATTTGAATCCAATATTTTAGCTCCAAACCCTCTTAAAGCCTCTGAAATAAGTACTACACCCTTTTTACCAATAAAAGCTGTTGGATGAAACTGTATAAACTCTAAACTGCTAGCCAGAACACCTTTCATGATGGCATCTCCGATAAGGGCTCCCGTGAGCTCTTCTCTTCCAGAAAAATACTTATATATAGCAGAATATCCGCCAGAAGCCAAAACAACGGCATCAGTCTTTATGAACTCTCCTTCAACAATTATACCAAAGCATTCCTTTTGGTCAATTGCTAGTCCTTCTACCTTTTTGTTAATAATCTCAATACCAAGCTCATTACATGTCCTAAAGAGAGCATCTACGATCCATTTACCTGTTTCACCACTTATTGAGAATACTCTGGTAGTGCTGTGCCCGCCCTCGCGCGTTAGAAGATTAAATTTTACTCCTACAGAAGTCAAGAAATCATAAGCCTCTGTCGACTTAGAAATTACATTCCAGACGGTTTCTGGCACGGCAAGTCCCTTTCCAGATCTTAAGGTATCAACAACATGCTTCAAAAAGGAGTCGTTTGGACCTAACGGTAGGGCTATTCCGGCTTGTGCAAGGTATGAATTTGATCTCGTTTTTCCAAGAGTATAAACAACAGTATCAAATCCTTTTTTAGTGAGAGAAATTGCTGCTGTTAATCCCGCTATTCCTAGCCCTATAATTGCTATCATTTTAATTACACCCAGAGCTACTTAAATTGCAAAGTATGATTGTATGATCTTAGCTGTTATTGTGTTTGTGCAATATTTAAGTCAAAAGTTTTATATAATTGTTAATACAAAAATACGGAACGTTGGGAACGTTTAAATACTACTATTAGGGTTTGATGCAGTTTCCGATTTGTGTAGCATTTAAATGCAATAAAATGGAGAAGTTATATTGGTTAAAAGAGGGGATTGGAAATATTAGGAGTTCATCCGAAGACGTTATAGAGGTGTGCTAGGGAAGGTAAGATAAAG
>QMTT01000145.1 GCA_003663565.1 Thermoplasmata archaeon | reverse complement strand
CACAGTCCTGCCATCAGTAGTTAGCAAAGTGATATACGTGGGACCAGATATCATATATGCCGGAGAATACGCGAACGTAGTTCTCTTAGCGTTAGATAGTTATGCAAATCCCATTTATAACGTTGATTATGTCATAGAAGCTCCTAAGGATCTCACGATAAAGCAGATGCTTACAAGGACTACAGGAAATGGTAGCATACTGTTCACTGTTTACACAGAGAAGGCTGGTAAGTATACGGTGAAGGTAACGTTCCCAAATTACAACAAGACATTTGAGGTTGAGTTAGAGGTCACACCATCGCTTGATAGGACCGTGATCTTAGAGCTTGATAAGACAAACGTGAAGCCGGGAGAAGATGTAACAGTTACATTCGTCATAAAGGATAGATTTGGGAACCCAGTTGTGGATGAGCTTCCGAGAATACGCATAAGAGGTGTACAAGTACTCATAAAGACATTGTTACCAACGGATGCCAGTGGAACTGGAATAGTAGTATTCACCCCGCAGGAGAAGGGTTTTGGAAGTATTTGGGCAGAGTACATGAACAAACAAACAGAACCCATAGAATTTGTCTCAGGAAATCCCACCCTTCTAAAGATAACGAACTTCGTCAGAACTTACTGGTATGTCCTTGTAATCGTGGGCATTGTGGCTGTAATAGCAGGGTTATTCGTAGCATATCTCAGAACGATAGGAAGAATGAGAAGAATGATCTAGCGGATTTATTTCAGTTTTTTCACATGTATTCCCCTTTCTTCAAGCTTTTTATATATCTCGAGATATTTCTCGTTAGAGCCTTTCCAATGAATTCCCACGGATTCTACATCTGGGGTAAACCTTAGAGCCATGAGGATAGAATCTAAGTTCATACTGTGCTCCGGTACCATATGTCCAAAGTTGAATCCGTCCAAGGCATAGCTCGTAAACCTAGGAGCATAGTGACCTCCACCAACCCCTACCATAGGCCTTTTCTTAGAATGTCTTCCATCAAGAAATGATTCTAATGCATCTACTAATGCAGAAGCAACGGCACTTCCAGCATCTTTGTCCTTCCAAGCTTCTTCGGAGCTTCCAATCTCTATGAAGAACGTCCTTGAGGAAACGTAAGGGCCATGATGTGTGACTTCATAGGAGCACCTGTAATCAAGGTCTTTGGACTTCTTATAGAGGTGTCTAAGAGTTTCACTCATGAGATATGGTTCAGCATACACGAGTGTTCTAGGAAGTCCACCATAGGGATTTTCATTGTAGTTTCCTACGGGATGGACTGTTAAGGTTCTTATTTTTGTTGCGCTTGAATGTCTCGAGAGAAATACTAGGATGTCCGGTGTAATACCAAGAGTTCTCGATATTTCCTTATCAAGGTCATTGTAGAATATATGGTCTTTGTCTATGGTCACCATAAGTACATTCTCAAAGATTTCATAGACAGGCTCGTTGTTGAATTGGGAGGCACTTTTCGGTTTTGTCATGTCGATTATGTGCTCTCCTATATTTACACTAGCGACATCTCTCCTGCACATAACGAGAACGATGTTCATAGTAAAGAACCTCCTTGACTTTCCAACCTTGAAAGAGTGCCTAGAAATTCAACTTTGTCCTTAAGAACAGCGTAGATACGAAGACCTCCGAGATCTCTTATAGATCTTAATATGGGGGATAAAAAGTCTTCTGGACTTAATAAGGCGTTTACAGGTGTTCCAAGTGCAAGAGGAGATACTGCTGGCAAGACGTGAATAAGAAAGCCCTCAGGATGTAGTATCTCAAGGTGTACGGGAATCTTATGTGAGAGCCCAAGAGAATCTCTAATAGATATCGAGGGATGCTCATGCCCCATAACGACAAGCTCGTAGTCTCTAAGGTCGATATCATTTGGAACTTTATGTCCATGAATCACTATTATATCCCCTATTTCAAGGTATTCTATAAGGTCTATCCCCCAATTCTTTAGGGTATAGTATACGAAATTGTCATGGTTCCCCCTCACAACTATGAGATCATCAAACATAGATGTCATATTTTCTATGAACATGGATACATGCTTTTTCTCCAGTGGATTCTCTCTTGAGAACTCATGCTTTAGATCACCGGCTATAATAAGTTTTTGAGCATTTATAGTTTTTATCCTCTTTAGTACCTCCTCAAACTGTATTGGAGGGATCTGTAATCCTTGAGAGGCGAGAACGTACTCTATGCCAAAATGCGTATCTGCAAATATTGCATAATCCTTGTACTTAAAGCCAAACCCCATTATCATATCTTATCCTCCTTAAGAAAATCGAATATCGTCGATCTTTTCTTAGTGGATTTTTTAATGATGTCATTTCTTATAAGGAATTCATTGTACAACTCGCGGTTCTTCTCTCTTATCTTTGGGAGGGCTAATTTTATTAATCTCCTTATTTTTTCTTCTGCCTCTTTGGTCACATGATAATATATAGTGTCCTTTGTGACATCATAGTCAGTATGGCTTACAAGTATCACTACTTTTCCCTCTCTATGTCTTCCAGTTCGCCCTTTCCTCTGTATAGTTCTTACTTTGGAGGGGATTGCCTCATAAAAGATTACGAGGTCAGTTTCTGGTATGTCTAATCCTTCCTCAGCGACAGATGTTGCGATGAGGACATTGTAATCTCCTCTTCTAAATCTCTCTATGACTTCAAGCTGTTCTCTCTGGGACATTCCAACTCCCTTGCGGTATCCCTGGCCAACGAAGAGTTTTGCTTTAGCATTTGGAACTTTTTCATTGATCACATGTTCTAAGTAGTTGGCAACGTCTCTATATTCTACAAATACTATAGCCTTCGGTATGCCCTCCTCATTTAGAGCTTTATTTAGGATCTCGATGATTTTATCTACCTTTGGATTTCTTTTGTTTTTTATTAAGTTATATGCAAGAAGAACTCTCTGATCGTTAACCATAAGGGCTGAACTCTTGTCTCCTCTCTTGAACAGAGACTCCTTTAGGTACTTAGTAGCGAAGTCAGGACCATGTCTGTCTAGGATTTCTATAGCATGATGAAGTCTAAGAGAAAGGCCAAGAAGCATCATGATTTTAGGTTTCTGTGGATTCTTAAAATCTGAAGAGGACACCTTCTCAAGTGTTTCGACGAGTTGTTTAACAGAGATTCGTGCGGGATCATCAATATCTAAAATGCCAAGGGACTTGAGGTTCCTGAGAATGCTCCTTAGGACGTCCAATAGAAGTCTTCTTGCCACTAATACATCTTTAGAGACTTCTACTCGTATTACCTCAATATTTTTCTTAAATATATATTTCCTGACCTCAAGGTCTCTTTCACTTCTAAACTCTATGTTATATATGCCAAGGTTCGTGCATACTTCGATGATGTCTTCTAAGCGGTTTCCTGGCGAAGCCGTCAATCCTAAGACGAGGGGGTACCAGGAAATTTCCCAATATTTCCTTGCAATTGGCACGTATGGATAATCCCCCACAGCTCTGTGGGCTTCATCGAAGACCACTATTGAATAAGACTCAAGAGGAACAAGGCCAGAATTGAGATCGTTCAAGACAACCTGAGGTGTTGCCACAACAACTTTGGCATGTGCCCAAAGCGATGCACGCTCTCCTGGACTTAAAAGACCGCTAAGAGACACAATATGGTCTCCGTCAATGTTTAGCACGTTTCTTAGAAACCTCGTGTGTTGTTCTACAAGAGGTCTTGTTGGGGCCATCATAAGAGCTCTTGTATTTTTATATCTGTAGAGTCTTTCGGCAATAACCATTGCTGCTATTGCAGTCTTTCCGAGACCTGTGGCTAACACTACTAATGTAGGGGCTTTAAGACATGCCTTGAAAATACTCACCTGATAGGTCCTCTCTTCCAGAGACCCATATCTTATCATAGGATGTTGAAAGTAGGAAATTTCTCCCATGGCTATTCCCTGCACATTTATTTCTGAGATTTTTCTTGAACTCGCTCGAAGATGGAAAAACGGGTATGAGGCGTGTGGTTTT
>QMTT01000144.1 GCA_003663565.1 Thermoplasmata archaeon | reverse complement strand
CTACGGGATCATGGCAACAGAAAAACAAAGAATTGGGATGAAATTCCACAAGATCACACTAACTCCCCCATAGGGAGAACCCCTATCCCCTTGTGGGGACTCACCCTTATGGAGGATATTAAACGGTCATGCACTTTGCGAGTTCTCCAATCTTATACGCTCTTCCTTTAAAGTAGACAACAGGCATCTTTTCTAGGTTCCCATAGGCCTCTATGGGATCTCCTACAACGAGGTAGTGATCTCCTATGACGTAGTGTTCAAAGAGCTTACACTCCAATATTACTGGAGCTTCGGATATTATAGGGGCTTTTATCCTTTTAGCCTTGGAGACCTTTATATTGTACTTTTCTTCTATGACTTTGAACTTGTCCACTTTTCTGCTGCTCATCCCACCGAAGACTGAAAGAGCTATCTTAAGGAGATCCTCCGAGACCAAGTGGACAGCGAATTCCTTATATTTAAGTATAAGCTCCAAGGTCTTCCATTCATGATATATCGCGACACCTATTTGGGGAGGGTCCCAAGATACCTGAGTGTTCCAGCTTGCGGTCATGCCTGCTCTTTCATTTTCGTCGCCAACGGTAACGATCACTATTGCGGCAGGAAATAAATCTAAAAACTTCTGAACAGATCTCTCTTCAGCCACTGGGATCACCGTGTACTACCTTGCGAGATTCTCTGTAATAAACATTATGGGACTTGTTGTCATCCCATTACTTCTCATGTTGATCTGACTTTATCTTCTCAAGGAACCAGCTGTATGCTACGTCCTTACTGAGAAGATCCTTAAGTACTGCCCCTCCGTTCTTTATCATTAAAGCGGTATACGCAACCCTTTTTCCTACAGACTCTGCAGCCTTGATCGTCGTTATCGTGTCGAAGTCTCCTTGTTCCTCCATCCTTGCAATTGCATCAGGAAGTGGTGATCTTTTCGTCCATCCTATAGCTCCTATGTATGACTCTGGTGGGTCTCCAGAGACTGGTATTCCTCCCATGACAAGCGCATGTGTTATCAACTGCACGGTTGCAAGCTCCTCTCCACCTCCCAAATCTGTCCCTTGAACAATAACTCCTATGACCTTCATGGATCTCGGTGGTCTGTCTTGATACCTTGCGAAGAGCGCCTGACCAAGCCTGTCGAGGAATGCTTTAAAGTGCGCAGGAAGGCCTAGATGGAACACGGGCACGGAGTATATTATAGCGTCCGCTTCAAGCCACTTCTCAAATATCTCATCGAAGTCATCGTGAAGGATGCACTCCCTGTGGTCTATACATGAGAGGCAATGCCCACATGGGCTTATGATCTTTCCAGAGAACTTGTACATCTCCACTTCAACGAGCTCTGGGCTCACACTCTTTGCTGCTTCGAGCGCCTTCTTTAGTAAATACTCGCTGTTGCCTTCTACCCTTATGCTTGCAGATATCCCAAGGATCTTCACTGGGAGGATATTCATTCCCCACACCTCGTGAGGTTTTCCTCAAGGCTTTTGCGGAATCTTTCCCACCATTCACGTGCAGCGCCTAAAGGATCCCTCTTGAACTTTTCACACCACTCGCTTGATTTATACTCGCAACTCATCTTGTGTATGATCTCTATTACTCTCATGCTCTCCCAGAACTCTGGAAGTGCTTCTGCTCTCTTCTGATATTCTGTGATCTTTGAGTATATTCTCTTAGAGACTTCCATCAGATCTATATCTACACCATACACTCTCCTGTAGAGCTCTCCTAAGGCTTTCTCGACCCACTTCCTGTGGAACCTACACCAAGCGACGTTCTCAAGCATAAGCTCGTAAAGTGCTCTCTCCAAGGCTAGCTTAGCGTAGTCCTCAGGCTCTAGGAACACGAGAGAGTACAAGGTCCAATAGCGTCCAAGGATTGGTAGTGGTGCGAACATTCCTGGAGTAAAGTAGTAGTTTGGCATCACGAGTCCTTCCTTCCCCATTGGTATGTACACTGCAAGATCCTCGAACTTAAGGCCTTTGTCTTTTACCCTATTGCTGAATTGCTCGTCGAGCGCCTTGGCAACTGCCCTCACTCCCTTTTCTGCTATGTTCCTTAGTATCTTGTTGCTCCCATACGTCATCTCTCTTATAAGCTTCATAGCAATCTCAGCGTTCTTCTTAGAGTTCTTTGGGCTATAACTTTCTGGGGTGAAGTCAGGCTTATCATTTAGTCCTAGATCTTCCGGCTTTAGGAGTCCCTTCTCTAGGCACTCGAATAACCACCCAAGAATGTTCCCCATTTCTATGGCATCGTACCCAAGGGAATCTATTGTCTCGACTATCTTCTTCGCACTCTCGAAGTCGAAGATCCCAAGCATTGGACCATTTCCATTAAAGGGTTCATAGTCGACGTGTTGGCCCTCTTTGGACACTTTCTTGCATTTCACAGGACATGGCTCTCCACACGTGACGAAGCTGTAGTTCTCGACTATCTCCCTGTTGAAGGGCGTATAAAAGAGCTCCATGAGTTCCTTATATAACTTCTTCCTCAGGCTGTCCTCTAGATCTAACGTCCTCCAGTTGAACATCGGCACCTTCTCCTTGTATATAAGGTAGTTTTGACCGAACGTACCACCGCTTCTTGCCTTGATATCGTAGTTGTACTTCTTAGTGCTTTCAAGAACCTCTTTAAAATATGACTCCCCAAGGATCGAGGACACGAGCCCATAAGCTGTGTCAAATCTCCTTAGAACACTTGGAATATTCTTGTAATTGTGCCCTCCGTAGACTACAGCGACCACGTTATGAGCCCTAGCTAAGACGCTTCCTCCACCGCAACGCGCTCCCCAGTCCTCGACACGTATCTTTTTTGCCATGTAGTCTATTGAAGGAGAATATATTGCACCGAATCCTGACTTATAGGCCGCAGGTCCAACAAGAATCATCCTCGCCTTGTTTTCCACGATGAAATCCCAGTAGTTCTCCATGATATAATGTGTGAGAGCCCTAACACCAATAAGTTCATTGTATCCTTTGTATATGTCATCTAGAGATTCCAGCACGTCTAGTGATACGTGTACGTTGCCATTCTCTTTACCTTCGACAAACACTATTGTTGGGTTCTCAGCCTTGCCCTCGATAGATAAAGCGTTAAGTCCTGTGCCTATGAAATTATATCCCGCACCTCCTATGCTCGAGACGAAAAGCCCTTTTGTCCTGGGACTCCTGAAAACAACAGTAAGTCTATGTCCTCCAAAAAGTCCTCCGCCAGCAAAAGGTCCTCTTCCAATTACAACAGCATTCCTTGGATCATAAACGTCATACATGTAACTCCTGAGAGTATTTAGGTGAAGGTCCACTCCAAGGTCAACGATCCCAGAGTACTCTCTGTACTCTTTTACGAGGTGCTTTCCGTCGTGAACGTCCAAGTGTAAAACTCGCTGGGTGAGCATAGGTGTCACCAATTGTTTCAGATCTAAATATTAGATATATGCTTTGTATGCAAGTTTATAATAGCAGGAAACGTCTTTGACAATATGCTGGGATGGTTTCCATCCCATTATTTAAACATTACATAATATACCAATTGACATCCTCCCCGCCTTAAAAGGCGGGCTTTCTTAGTGACATTTTGTAAGGAACGAAAGTTCACTCAAAAAATTATCAAAGAGGGCATCTTACAATATCATGAGCGTATGGACATGAAGCACACGTTGGAGAGTTCCCATAGCAGTCAACTTCATTACTTTTTGTAAGCGAGCATATCTCCATAAGATCACAGTCCAGACACGAGGGATACTCAAAGAACCTTGTCTTGAACCTGAACATGATGAACTCTGGATTTTTCCATATGTTCATGAGATCCTCTTCATGGACGTTTCCGAAGGTAACCCTATAGATCGTTCTTTCTCTTCCAAAAAATGATGCCCTCCAGTTATGTGCATAGTAAATGCACGGAGACACATACCCATCCCACGATATAAATATTGCTCTCTTATTGATAAATGGACAAATCCTCTTCCCCGTAACACCATCTCTCGGAATTGACAGTGCTATTCCATATTCAGATG
>QMTT01000143.1 GCA_003663565.1 Thermoplasmata archaeon | reverse complement strand
CATGAGGTTTAGTTCGCTCAAATTTTTCTTTTGCCATTTTAGTTTACCTTTTGTTGTGTTGCATTAACAAAATTAGAAGTTTAACAAGTTTTGTTGTTATTAGACTTCTAATTTTGTTAATTATACTGAGACCTTTGTATAAATGAAGCACCATTTATAAAATGCACAAAATGCACCTTTTCATAGCAAAAATTCGTCAAAGGACTTGCCATTCTCCTCATTTTTGCTATAAAAATGCACTATTTTTTGCATTCTCTAAACAGCACTTCATTTATACAAAGGTCTCATATTTTTTAATTAAGATTTCTTAATTACTGCTTCGGCAACACTATTTGGTGCTTCTGAATATTTTTCAAAAAACATTGAGTAGGTTGCCCGTCCTTGGGTAGCTGATCGCAAATCTGTGGCATAACCAAACATTTCTGCCAGTGGCACCTCAGCTTTTATTTCTTTACCAGATGGACCATCTTCCATGCCTTGAACTAAACCACGGCGGCGATTTATGTCGCCCATTACATCTCCCATATATTCCTCTGGAGTTACAATTTCTACTCTCATCATAGGCTCTAATAACACTGGATCGGCTTTTAATGCGCCTGCTTTAAAACCCATTGAGCCTGCTACTTTGAATGCCATCTCGTTTGAATCTACATCGTGATAAGAACCGTCATATAGAGTAACCCTGACATCTTCAACTGGAAAGCCTGCTATTACACCATTTTTCATTTGCTCTTGCACGCCTTTATCTACCGCTGGAATATATTCTTTTGGAACCACGCCACCGACAATCTCGTTGACAAATTCATAACCTATGCCTGGTTTTTGTGGTTCAATTTTAAGCCATACATGACCGTATTGACCGCGACCACCTGATTGTTTGACGAACTTACCTTCGGTTTCAACTACTTTTCTGATAGTCTCACGATATGCTACTTGTGGCTGACCTATATTCGCTTCAACACTAAATTCTCGGCGCATTCTGTCCACTATTATATCAAGGTGTAGTTCGCCCATACCAGAGATAATTGTCTGTCCTGATTCTTCGTCTGTATGCACTCTAAAAGACGGATCTTCTTGAGCTAATTTACCCAAGGCTATACCCATTTTTTCTTGGTCTGCTTTGGTTTTTGGTTCGACGGCAACAGAGATTACAGGTTCTGGAAATTCCATTCGCTCTAATATTATTTTGTCTTCAATGTTGCACAGAGTATCACCTGTTGTGACATCCTTCAAACCGATGGCAGCGGCTATATCACCTGCTCGCACTTCTTTTATTTCTTTGCGGTCGTTTGAGTGCATTTGCACTATCCGTCCTATTCGCTCTTTTTTTGCCTTGACACTATTATAAATTGTATCGCCTGATTTCAAAACTCCGGAATAGACTCTAAAAAAAGTTAAGTTACCCACAAATGGGTCAGTGGCTATCTTAAAAGCAAGCGAGGCAAATGGGGCATCATCACTTGATTCTCTTGTGTCGTTCTCTTCATCGTCATTTATGCCAGTTATCGCAGGAACATCAATAGGGGACGGCATATATTCAACGATGGCATCCAACATAGCCTGCACACCTTTGTTTTTAAAAGCTGTGCCACATATGGCTATGACAATTTCATTATTAAGAGTCCTCTCTCGCAAACCCTGTTTTATTTCATCACTTGATAATTCAACACCTTCTAAGTATTTTTCCATTAATTCTTCATTAGCTTCGGCGGCAGCCTCTATCATATTATCACGCCACTTATCAGCTTCATCTTTTAATTCGGCAGGAATTTCTTCTTCACGAAATTCCATCCCCATATTCTCCTCGCTCCAATATACAGCTTTTTGTTTAATGAGATCAACAATGCCTTTAAAATTCTCCTCTGCACCTATGGCAATTTGAATCGGCACAGGATTTGCTCCGAGTCTTTCTTTTAATTGAGCCACAACTCTTAGAAAATCAGCACCCGATCGATCCATTTTATTGATGAATGCCATTCTTGGCACTTTATATTTATTCGCCTGCCTCCATACAGTCTCGGATTGTGGTTCTACTCCACCTACGGCACAAAAAACTGCCACCGCTCCGTCTAATACACGCAAAGATCTCTCCACTTCAATCGTAAAATCTACATGTCCTGGAGTATCTATTATATTGATGCGGTGTTGTTTGAATTGTTTACTCATGCCTTCCCAAAAGCAAGTTGTAGCAGCGGAGGTTATAGTAATTCCACGTTCTTGTTCTTGTTCCATCCAGTCCATGGTAGCAGCACCATCGTGCACTTCTCCTATTTTATGGGAGATTCCTGTATAGTATAAAACACGCTCGGTTGTTGTTGTTTTACCAGCATCAATGTGAGCCATAATACCAACATTACGATATAATTCAATGGGGGTTTCTCT
This sequence comes from Thermoplasmata archaeon, assembly GCA_003663565.1. The sequence continues at coordinate 1,634 of QMTT01000143.1, read as the reverse complement.
TGCCAATTTTTTATTCCTATAATTATGTGTTATTCTCTTACCAGCGAAAATGAGCAAAGGCTTTATTAGCATCTGCCATTCTATGGGTATCTTCTTTTTTCTTAAATGCATTGCCTTTATTCGCCGAGGCATCTAATAATTCTGAGGCAAGTCTTTGCATCATGCCCTTCTCTCCTCTTTTGCGCGCAGCATCAATTACCCAACGCATAGCAAGAGAAATACGGCGAACCTCACGAACTTCGATTGGAACCTGATAGGTAGCACCACCAACACGGCGAGATTTTACCTCTACTTGTGGACTGATATTTTCCAAAGCTTTGTTTACAGTTTTTTGGGGATCATTTTTTGATTTGTCTTTTATTATATCCATAGCACCGTATAAAATTTTTTCTGCTACTGATTTTTTACCATCTTTCATTAACATATTGACAAACTTTGCGAGGACTTTGCTACTGAATTTAGGATCAGGTAAGATTTCTCTTTTGGGAATTTCTCTTCTTCTTGACATAATTTATTTACCGCCTCCTTTGTTTGCTTTGGGTTTTTTTGTGCCATATTTTGAACGAGCTTTTGTTCTGCCGTCTACTCCTTGAGTATCAAGAGAGCCCCGCACCGTATGGTAACGGACACCTGGCAAATCTTTAACTCTGCCTCCACGAATAAGAACTACTGAGTGTTCTTGTAGATTATGACCTTCGCCACCGATATAGGATGTAACCTCAAAACCGTTAGTTAAACGGACACGAGCAACCTTACGCATAGCAGAGTTTGGTTTTTTAGGGGTGGTTGTGTATACTCTTGTGCATACTCCACGTCTTTGGGGGCAAGCCTCTAAAGCAGGAACTGTGCTTTTTACAACATTTTTCTTGCGAGGTTTGCGTACTAATTGGTTTATTGTTGACATATAAAATAAAAAATAAAAAAAGGCTTTCAACCGTAATAAGACAAGCAACTACCAAAGCCTGTCAAAAAACGGAGAATTATAAACAATCACTTTATGATTTGTCAAGTTTTTTTTATTTTTTATTTTTTATTAGACCTTTGCATAATAAAAAACTTGATTTTATTTTATTTTAATGGCATAATAGACAACTTTTTAACTAATTATTTATGGCAAAAGAAGAATCTATTGAGATGGAAGGAATTGTGCTGGAGACTTTACCTAACACTACCTTTAAAGTCGAGCTTGAAAATGGCCATGTTGTAACCGCCCATATTTCAGGAAAAATTCGAAAACACTATATCCGCATTTTAACCGGCGATAAAGTTACGGTGCAACTTACCCCATATGATCTTAGCAAAGGACGTATAACCTTTCGATCACGCAAGTAGGCCACCTGCTCGACAAGATAACTCATAACCTATGGTGCCAGCTGATCTGGCAACATCTTCAATTGCAATCTCCTTGCCCCACAAAACAACATCATCGCCCACCTTAACATCACCGGTATCAACCTTAATGCAAATTGAATCCATTGATACCCTACCGACAATAAGATTTTTTTTACCATTTATAAAACAATATGTTTTGTCATTCAAAACTCTGGGATAACCATCGGCATAACCTGCATTGATTACTGCTATGGTTGTTTTTTTGTGGCAAATATAAGTAGCACCATATCCTATACTTTGGT
>QMTT01000142.1 GCA_003663565.1 Thermoplasmata archaeon | reverse complement strand
TCCAAGAAGTAAAACTTTACCTCTTTGAATGCGAAAGGTTACATCTTCAAGTGCAACAATATAGCGAAACTTCACAGTGAGGTTCTTCACGATAATTACAGGGTCATTCGTTCTTGGCATATATTATCACCCCAGGGCCCCTCAAACTTTGATTAACGACACATGTGTTTGGTATTGTGACTTTCACATGAAGATACAAAAAAGTATCTTTTCTTTTAATAAGGAAGGAGAATTTTCCAGAATTTTTAAAGATTCTTCCATCCATTACAATAACCTCGAGGGTATAATTTGAGTTTTTGCATTTTATTCCCTCAACATACGCTTGTACTCTTGTTTTTCCTGGCTCCATGGCCCAAAAGATGTCAAAACTATAAACCACGCTCTTGTTCACGACCTTTGCAAACTTAAGCAATTTATCAGCTGACTGGAGCGGTATCTTACCGTAATAGGACGATCCTAAGGCACTCCAATAGAATACACCAAAGAAAGATGACAGTATAGATACAACTAGGGAAAATGAGAATACTATCGCAAAAGTTCTTTTCCAGTTCATATTTTCATTACCCTCCTATGTGCTATCATGATCAGGGCCAGTACAATTCCCATAGAAGCTCCTAAATAAATTAACACGCTTTTCCAATTAAAGTCAAGATTGCTAGAAAATCCAAAAGCCAACAAAAGGGTGAAGAATACTGTTAAGTCACCCCTCCCCCAAACAATATAAGTAGAGTACACTGTGACAGTAAGAAGTATTAGAAGGCTGATAAGTATAGAAGAAAGCAACAAAATAGAGGAGAACCTCACCCCAGAGAGCCAGAACTTTGAGACAATGATAATAGGGGCTAGGATCGAGATGTAAAGCGGTAATAAAAAGAGAAAAGACAGAATGAGACCCTCTAAAACTAGATGAACAAGACTAGTTGGTTCCCTAAAGAGTAGAGGGACAAGGGATATTCTCATCCTATAGACAAATGGAAACAGGAATACAAACGCCCCTATTGTGTACGTGGTTGACAGTAAATTTATATTAGACCAAACGAACTTCCCAAAAAGGCTTGCTATCCTCTCTTTTATTTCAAAATATTTGTTAGCATAATATTTAGGTGATTTCTCAGAATTTTGGACACTTAGATGGCCCTGTACACCGAGAATTGGTATAACTTCACCTCCCACTATTGAAGCTTTATAAATTGATGTGCCAACAACATAGGCCGTCGTCAAGCTAGCTATGAATGTTGCAATAACAATGCCAAAAATTTCCAAAAGAAGATAATCAGAGAAAGAAGTTCTAAAGAGCAACTTCATTCTCTATGCCACCTCCTCACTAGTGGAAGTAATATAAATAATAACATCACTCCTGGTCCACAGGCAGGGAGCAAACCTTTGAAATTTGAATTACTTATTTCTGATTTAGAACTAGGGCTATCCTCTTTTTTAGGGGATTCTTTCTTGCTATCCTCTTTTTTGGAGGTTTCTTCCTTATGTGAGGTCGTTTCTTCTTTATACACCTCTTCCAAATAATCATCTATCATATCTGAAACAGTCATATACAGAGTATCGAGCTTCTCATAATCTATTTCACCTTTGAGCATGCTGGAATGAAGCATACCAGAGATATGTCCAGCAATTTCCGAATAGAGAAGAGGCAGGAATGCTTCAAGATTTTTTAATCCCTCTGAAAGATTCTCAGGAGTAAAGAGTCGTGGATCATAATACACGTAGGGATATTTTTCAGCGTTCCTAAGAAGATTAACAAAGATATATTTTGCTCCAAGTTTTTCCCCGTATTTTTTCGGCAAAGGTAGTGGAAGAAAGTCCGAAGTATTAATTGGAACACTGACATGAACAAAGATGTTTGTAAACAGGAACGGATAATAAACCTCCTTAACATAGAGAGTCTTATTCACGATCTCGAGTATACCCTTTTCGTCGCCACTTTTGAGGTAATTTAAGACTGCATCTTTTGTTAGATTTTTGATTTGAGGAGACAGTATCACGCTTACATTAGCTTTGACCTTGGGGGCAACTCTCCACAGATTTATGTCATCAATAGGAGCAGTAATATGACTACCATCAAATTTCAGGGGAAGTCCAAGGTACTGATGGTTTGCTATAAGCATTATTTTTTCAGTAAAATTAATTGTTGCCTCGCTTATTATCCGATGAGCCTCCCAGGAAGAATTAGCAAGGCTTGCCTTTTCAATTATCTCTTTAATAATCCACGGGTTTTCCTTTATAGTATTGATGAAGCGATAAGTATTTTCTCGAACAGTTAGAAGGTACTGTTTAGGATTAAATTCTGGGAGGTAAAAAGGTGTTGTCCCTACGTACACCATATTGTCTCCGTCTATAAGGTACGCATCCCCAGTCTTACGATTTACAAGGAATTTTATTATTATTTCTCTTGGCCAACCAAAATATTCAGGGTTGGAAATTCCAAAAGTGTCTCTAATTTCTGGGGAAACAGTAAAATTAAGGATTTCAATTATAATGAAAAAGTGAGTCGAGTTGTGATACACATAGGATATTGTAACGTTTTCTGATCTCAGCTCTACCCCATATGGAAATGGGAAATCTGTATATATATTAACAGGAACCATGACAACCTTAAAGAAGCCGTCTCTGTAGGTAATATTGGCTGGAAGAACTTCTACTTTCATTCCTGAAACATTAGGACATCCTATATACACATTTGTATAAATCATGAGAGCTTCAGTGGAGTTTATATAGCAACCAATTAAACGATTTCGAAGATAAGGATAGAGCGTACAAGAATTCAAGTGAAGTGGTAAAACTGTAAAGTTTTCATCAAGCGGAAGTATTGAGATAAACTTTATATTCCATTCCTCAGATATTTCCGACGCATCTATTATAGTCCCCTGATTTCCAGAAGTTTCTTCAGAGAGTACAAGAGGGACAGGAAGGGAAATCATCCCTACAACATTTAGAAAAATAAAAGCAAAGAAAAGGTTCCTATAAGTTATCCTCACTGTCTATCCCTCCTATGAAGTTAAAGTTCCACGAGACCCCAATGACGTTAGGTCTACGTCCTCATAACTATAGAATGTGTGGCGCCTTGTAAAGTCGAAGTCTTTATATTCATAAAGGTCACGTGAATTTTTGTTATCGTTATCTACACTTTTTACCTTTTGACTTCCTGTACTCATTGGTAGGATACCTGACCCTTCCACGTGATAATGTCTATGCATCGTCCCTTGGAATATAGTAGTATAGTAATGCTTATATTGTGTAATCTTCACCTCTACTGTGTATCTCCCTTCGACACCAGCAGTTCCAACTACTCTTACTGAAACTTCAGCGCCAATCCCCAAAAGGTCAAAACCTGCTTTTACTTCTGTTTCAGCTTCAGTTTCAGATTTGGCATATACGGTTAGAGTATATGTCTTTGTGATAGTGGTTCCTGTTTTTCCTCCGTACCCGTACATCTCTGTGGGGACTATCCAATATTCTTCATATCCGCTCCAAGTAGGGCCTGAGAACGAGTGGTAACTTCCTTTTCCAAAAAACACAGAACCCATAGCCTCTGTAAATTTAAGTTTATCTCCTGTATTAGTTTTAACTCCACTGTATAGTCGGGTAACTATTAAACTTACTACAGCTAAATTATCCCAGGGAATTGTCACTGTCACGGAAGGAGTATCGCCACCTGCAGTTGGACGAACTGTTCTAACTAGAGTACACTTGTCAACCCCTGACCAAGATTTATGAATCTTGCTATATACCTCTGTTCCTACTATGGTAGTAGTAGCTTCTACTGGAATAATAGATCCTAGTATTATAAAGATGACTCCAAAAATAATCCAGCATTTTTGTTTCATATTTCTCACCCTCTAAGTGTTTGCCAAATTACTATATATATTTTAGTTTATAAAATTTTCTCTTGTATAGATAAGAATTAATAAGTTATATTGCAAAACAAAGTTAATTTATCCAAATTGTAATTTTAATTGCTAGCATCTCTTTTATACTCCTTGATATCTTGATGATAATCTATGATGAAGTCTGTTGAGAGTAGCGAGGTG
>QMTT01000141.1 GCA_003663565.1 Thermoplasmata archaeon | reverse complement strand
AGCTAACTATAGCTGGGAAGAGGAGCAACGCTAAAGTCTGAGCCTAGTTAGAAAAATTGAGTGCTCACGACGGACAGACCTCTATTTATCTTCTAGGACACTGATAGGTATGAATAAAATTAGAATAGAGGACCAGAAGTCACAAATATAAAAATTATAAAAGTTAATGAAAAGAGTTCATGCTGTAAGTTTTTCATATTCCTCTGCAGGTCTCTTCCAAGCCAGGTAGAAGTCTGCTATCAGCATTATGTTCAGTATAAGGCTTATTCCAATTATTGTCTTTACTGCGTAGTTTCCTGGAACGTAGATTATGTACCATATGAGTCCTGCAGTGACCGTTATCCATAGGAATATTGCAGGTATTAGGACAGCGTACGTCCAGTTACCAGCTTTCTGAATCTTTGCCACCCATACTGCTGCTGTCATCATTGCTATGGACGCCAGTAGCTGGTTCATGCCGGAAAATGCTGGCCAGAGTACATTATAGCTCCTATTCCATGCTAGCGCAAGTGCGAGAACTGCTATAAGCGCTGAGGCAAACCACTTGTTTGACAACACCTTCTGTCCCTTGGGGAATATGTACTCAATGATCTCCTGCCATGCAAACCTTCCAAGCCTTGTTGCTGTATCTAAAGTCGTGAGACAAAACGCTGAGACCCATAAACTTGCGAATATAGCACCTGCCTCCTTGCTTATTCCGTAGAAGTCACTTACTGCGTATCCATAGGATTTCGTGAATACAGTTAAAGCCTTTGCATTAATGTATGTCCTTGCCCAGTTCTCTAGTGTTATACCAGCCTCTGGAGCTACAGCATTTGCTGCCTGAAGACCATACACGGCTATCGACGTTATGACCAACGTTGAGAGGAAGCCCTCTGTGAACATTCCTCCATATCCAACAAGCAATCCGTGAAGCTCATTGTCAAGCTGTTTGGAGGACGTTCCTGATGATACTAAGGAGTGGAATCCACTAAGCGCTCCACATGCAATTACCAGTGGAACTGTTGGCCAGAATGGCGATGGTTGTTTACCCACGACGTTTGCTGAGAATGTAGTATATGAGGGCACTACAAAGCCCTTGGCAAGTCCTATAAGTGCTATGCTTCCAAATGCGAGGCCAAACCAGAGTATGTAAGCGTTTAGATAGTCTCTAGGCTGTAGTAGTACCCAGACTGGCAGGGAAGATGCTATAATTATATACACGAACAGTATTGGAAGCCAGTTGTGATACGTAAGCGATAGTGGGGCCTTGAGGCCAATCCAATATGAGAGCGCTACTAGTATAACACCTATTACCGTGACCACGTAGAAGTTGAGCTTCAGCTTGTACATGAGGAAGCCTACTATTATAGCAGACAATATGAACAGTAGTGATGCGGTAGCTGCCTGTGGAGTCCCTGAGAATATGCTCCCTACAACGGCCATGAACGCTGCTAGAACGAGCAGCAGCGTGAACCATATGTAGACCTCGAAGATAATTCCTGTTCTCTTGGACAGTATCTTACCGCTTATCCACTGTATTGACTTACCGTCATACCTTACTGATGCCATAAGTGATAGATAGTCGTGTACAGCTCCGATGAAGGCATTTCCAAACCATACCCAAAGAAGCCCTGGAAGCCATCCCCACGCCATGGCCATTGCAGGGCCAAGTATTGGCCCCGCTCCAGCAATACTCGCGAAGTGGTGTCCATAGAGGACTACAGGATGCGCAGGCACGTAGTCTACTCCATCATAGAGCCTGTGTGCTGGAGTTTTCCTGTTGGGATCTGCTTTTGCGACCTTGTTTTGGAGGGCTTTACCATAAGTTAGGTACAGAACTATGTACAGAAGCAAAGCCACTAAAGGGACTACAAGAGAGTTCATACCCTACACCACCAAGGTATGAAAGACATGCTTGGCAGTATCACACATTTTGTTACTGAAAAATTGAATATTTAAGTTTTAAACTTAGGAACCTTATATACTAAAAGTAACTTAACACTCCTATAGAAGAAACACTAAGAAATTAAATGTCAAAAGAAAAGCGCTAAGAAGTGCTCTTCTTAATTTGATATAGAAATAAAGATTTAAAGCTAGGATCTAGTTTAAGCTCTATGTGCGCATTAGTTCTAGCACGTCCTTTAGTCTTTTTAAAACGAACTCTTTTCCGAGGGAGTATAAGAAATAGCCTGCCCTAGGACCTTCTGATTTACCTAAAAACACCTTATATACTACTCCAAAGGCTTCTCTATGTGATAGTTTGAATCTTTTGGCAAGTTCATGAATTGTTGTATGTATGTTTTGAGGAGACCACTCGAAGTTGTCTTCCATCATTAATTTAATTAGTTCTTCTATGAACTTCACTTGTTTGTCAGAAAGCTTCTTAATGATATCTGCATCAATGTTCTCCAGCACTTTGAACCTAATGTTTTCAGGAGCGAATATTTTTACCCAATTCCTAGCTCTTTCGTAGATCGTCTTAAGGTAGGCGACATTACTCTCGATCTCAGCCTTATTATATTGTCTTTCTAAGATTTCAAGGAAGTGTTCGAAGTCCCTAGCTATCTGTACTAAGACAACTGCGTGTCTATATGGCAATTGAATTGGAATCCTCTTTGGAGTGTTTCCATCTGGTTGACTGAGCCAATATACGTATTCCACGTCCTTCATACCGGGTGTTGGCTTATCTAACTTAAAGTATACCCTTTCATACTGTTTGTATTCATCATAGATGTTTAAGCTTCCCCATATAGGATCAAACTCCACGTGGGTCATAGGAAGATATTTTATGTATAGGAACCTCACGACCTGTGGAATATTCGCTTTAACGAAATCATACGCACTCACGACAACACCCTTAGAGCTGGACATTGCACCTTTACCCTTTAGTACAAACCACTCGTAAGGGACAGGATATGGTGGCTCATTTCCAAATATCTCTCTTATTATTCTTGAACCGCTGTCATAAGATCCCCCAGCAGCAGCATGATCTTTACCAAAGGGCTCACAGGTTACGCCAAAAAGCTTCCATTTTGCTGGCCATTCTACACGCCATGGCATTTTTCCTGCCCATGAACTTATGCTTACGTGCCCTTCATGGCCACAGTTTTCACATTTGTAGTAGACGTTTTTCCCTTCAAATCCCAAGACTTTAGTTTTGTCAATACGCCTACAGGACTCACATTGCGGCATAAAAGGGTACCAATCTTTAGGGAGTGCTCGACCTGTTACTTCTTCAAGTATTCTTATTATTTTGTCCCTGTTTTGAAGTACTGTGACTATTATATCGGCGAACTTACCCTCGCGATATAACTGAGAGGTTCTAATGATATCTGGTGTTGCCCCAAGATCGTTAAGTACTTCTAAGAATGGCTCAAGATGATATTCAGACCAGCTCTTAGAACTACCATCTGGAGAAGGAACTTGCCAGATAGGAACTCCTATGTACTCTGTGAAGCTCTCATCAACTCCAACGGGAACCTTTCTCAGTGGGTCTGCGTCATCCACAAGAAATATGAACCTAGCATCACCGCCTAGCTTTATTATTGATCTATAAATGACATCCCCGGTCAATATTTCCCTAAGATGACCTACGTGAAAGACTCCTGATGGACTGATCCCTGTGGACACCACATGCCTTTCACACTTCTTAAGGAGTTCTCTAGCAACTTCTTCCGCCCAGTGTGTCATTAGGAGCACCACTCCAGCTTGAAAGTTTTAATTCTTCTAGGCATAATCACAAGATCTACGTAGGAAAGAGTATACATAAATGCGTTTGCCCCTTCCAGCCATAGATGATTATAGTCAAGATTAATCATTGTTATGTTTTCTATCTTTCTAATGCTTAGTAAAATGTTAACCTGTCCATTGGATATAGCTGAGCGATGTTTTATAATTCTATCATTTTTCAATCTTATTAACTTATTTTGCATCAAAAGGAAAACTTTCTAGGTATTGTCATCTGTGACCTGTCCTGTCTTAAGGGGTGGGCTTTGGGAGGGTTTGGTTGTTCCCTAATGGAATGGTTTTTTTCCTCCTTGGTGGGGGTCATGCTGCTACTATCCCCTAGCCTT
>QMTT01000140.1 GCA_003663565.1 Thermoplasmata archaeon | reverse complement strand
GACAGAGAATGAGACCTTATTGAGTATTTGTATTTTCCCATTTTCATTGTTGCTCTTTTTTCGTAATATTCTCCAAATTTATTAAACTTTTTCAGAATTTCCATTGGGATCACCAAAATACTTCTTTTTGAGAGCCTTAACTTTTTCCATTATCTCTTTATCGTCCTTAAATCTCTCTTCCAACCCGTCCAAGAAACCGAGAATCCACGCTTTATCCCGTCCCACAAAAAATTCATCGCTGGAGCATAGCTTTACAAGATTTTTTGTGCTTACTCTAAGAGCATACTTATATCCATGCTCATAAAGAATTGAGAACATATCATCACCACCTCACATTTATCAGTCGAAATAAACAAGAAACATGTCAATAACATCTCTATCCTCTTTACCATCATCATCTTTTACGGACTCAACCAAGATTAGTGCTTTCTCTCCGTCATGATATAAGATTGTCAGTTCTTCCCAATACTTTCCAGTATGACTGCACATATCCGTAACAGCATCGAATGATGAGATTCTGTTTCCCTCTTCACGGTTTTTTATGTCATTCAAATGCACAGGAAGTTCCGCATAGTGCTGTCCGCCACCGTATTCACTACACACAGGACACCTATACTCCAATACCAGAAGTGGCTCTGGTTTCACAACTTTTATTTTCTTTATCTCAACTATCTTATCTATCTTCATCCACACCACCCGACACTATATATTCAACATAATCCCCGCTCTCAATCACCATTTTCCCGACTCCAAAACTCAACCAGATAAATGCTTCTCCGTATTCGGTTTTGCATCACCTTTCAGTATCGAGGTATTCTAGTTAAACCCTTCCTCCATGCTTCAAAGAAGTCGTCACCGAACAGACCGCCGTGCGTGGACACCGCCTTACCGCACTTCGCACAGTAATAACCAACGCTCCCGTCGAGGTGACGGTGTTCCAGTATTTCCCCGTCATGTTTGCATTTTTTCTGTCGCTCTCTGAATTCATTTTCCACCTCTCTTTCTTTCTCTTCAAGTTTCTTTTCCACCTCTCTTCTTACTTCTTCTTCGTTTTCTCCTTCTGCTTCAGCTTCCACATATGCACGATGGAATGGGGAGAGCCAAACTTCTTTACCGGCCCGTATGTATATTTTTCCCATCTACACCACCTCACAATCTTCTTGACAACGACTCAAAAGCCACCAACAATGCCAAATCTTCTTTCTCAAAAAACGATAACTTGATGTTATGCTTTTGCAGGTATTCACTAACTACCCTCTCAAAACCCTCTTTAAATGACTCCACACTTCCCACTTCTCCTCTTGCCATTTCTCTTATTGTTTCCGCTCTTTCTTTCTCTAAGTGTGTTTTTATATTGTTTGCATATTCATCCACAATTTTTTTGGCAAGTTCACGAAGCTCTTTTCTGTTCATTTTCACCACCTATTTTCTTTTTCAGCATGCTCAACACTTCCTTCTCAAACTTTTCACTTCTAATTATGTTTATCAATTCTTCATCAAGTATTTTTCTTGACACAGAATAACCCTCACTATAACTGACTACTTCTTCGAGCATGATAACTCTCCTGCCATTCTCCTTTTTGCATACAAGAATCCCAAACGCATGACCACCGAACCCGAGACCGCACGGTATCCCTTCCACTTTCGCTTCCTTTGAAAATTCTTCGTAATACTCAACTTCTTCTATGTCATAAAATATTTTGTTATCCTCGATGTCCGCACCCTCGCCTAAAGATACCGTTGCTTCAAGAAGTCCGTTCTTTGTTTTCATCCTTAACTTTTCGATAACTTTCTTTCCATACTTAATTCCCCAGAATCTCACAGTTTTACCGCTCCATAGAAATATCGTGTTGTTGATGATTTTCTTTATTCTCTGATGTGATGTGACGAGTTTTCTCGTTCTTTCATCCTTCATAAAGTCGATTATATCTGAAACAAGGTAATAGTCGTCGTAATATTCATCTTCAATGATGTAGTAGTTGACAAAACGATAAACTTTTGCAACAACTCTGAATCCATTGCAGACCTTCCCGCCACGCTTTTCAAACTTTTTAAGCATGCTTACTATTTCCCGTATCTCATTCACTTTCATTATGTTCTTTTCAGAGATTTCTATGCAGTATATTCTGCCGTCATCGTAGTCGTAGTGTTTGATGTCGTCCGCATGTTTAACCAACTCTCCCCACACCTTTTTCTTCAATTCGTTGTCTTTTCTTATTTTTTGTAGTGCCTCTTCATATATTCCATACGCACCGCTCAGGTCGTGATATATTATCACAACTCATCACCCCCCACTCCTCAACTCTCGGAGCAATAGCAAATCCCCTATGCCCGTTCATTCCCATAATCGGTGATAATTTTTCAGGAATAGAAAATGTCAGGTCATAATCACCCATAACTTTCAGAATCCTCAACATCTCATCTATTGAACATCCTATTTTAATTCTCTCTTCTGGGACTTTGTGATGTTCCAATGTTTCACCGACTCTTAATTTAACAATATCCTCATGACCGTCGGTATAAACTACATATAGTGCCCCATCTCTATTCAATACAAATGTAATGCATGCGTTATATGTTATCTTACTGAGAAACTCAAGAGTCCTTTTCAATAGCTTCACATCAACCTTACACTCATAATATTTTGTTTCTTCATCCAGCTTTTTCAACAACTTCTCAAAAACCGCACCATCTGGGAATAATTCCTTGTCCATCCCTTTCTTAATTCTGTCAAGCTCAAGAATGTCTTTTGTGTCCAAGAAGCTTTTAAGATAGAACACCGTCCAAATCCTGTTCCCCGACAGAAACTGAATCTTTGAATCATCTTCGTGGTATGTATCGCAGTATTTTTCCAGAATTTTAAATGCAGTTTTCATAGCTCTTCCACCCCCTCACACCATTTCTTTATCCTTCTGGAAGGGTTGATAATGTCGTGGGTTATTTCGGCTATAAATTTTATCCATGTCATAACTTCTCACCCCTCACCTATACCCATATAAACACGATCCCTCTTTTTTGCTTTTCTAATTCAAAAAGAAAATCAAGAAGTTTGCTGAAAGTGCTTACATATTCCTTTGACCAGCTCAACCTCTTGAGCTTATCGAACATGCTTTTTATTCTCTTTATGTCCTCATCGGTTAGTATAAAAACACCATCCCACCATGTAATTTCCGCATGCTTCAGTTTTACGATTTTGTATTTGTTTATATCTATCACATATATGTCGTCCCTGTCCAGTTCTTTTAATTTCTTGAGAAATTCAAGGTTTTTGCTGTTCAGATAAAAGCCCTCTTCACACATCGCTTCCCCAATCATGATATTCCATGATGTTATGTAATCTTCCAAATTGTATATTTCAAATTTCACATCGGACATGAAGCACCGCCTATTGATTTTTGTGAACATCCACCCTAACAAACTTAACATTTCCATTCCTGTCCCTTATTTCTGTTACATCACTGTCACAATCAAAACAAAAGTAATACTTCTGTCCCCATGCCGTATAGTTTACCCTTATGTCATCACTACCACAAACAGCACATCGCCTTTTCATGATGCAGTCACCCCCTTTAATCTTAAAATGTGTGCAAAACATCAAACACAATTTCCCCACCACAATCCTTGTGGAACACCTTATTTAGTTCCGAATCGAACAGCCATTCATTTCCGATGTCAGCAGTATCCCAATTATCGTTATACCAATGATATCCGCTGTCATCACTTATCCAATTTACCCCACATTTAGAACATTTCGCATAAATTTCATGTTGTGCCATTACGAAGTATTCCCAATCTATCACTCTAAACACATGCGGTGTGGAATATCCGCCCCTCACATCACATCCGTTGTGAGTTTGCATAATCACATAGCAATCCTCATAGAATTCAGATTCACCTTTTAGGTTAAATATGGTATACTGCAACACCTGTGAAAGTATGTTATCGTAGTTATAAGTGTTCACCGTATACCATGCGTAATCTGGAAGTTTAAGGTATTCTGAAACAAATTTTTCCATGCATGTTAGCCATGATTCACTTTTGTATTCATCCGAATTGGCAAATTTGTGAAACATCCAATCAAGTTTCTTTGCATAT